>JAIFLS010000165.1 GCA_020048935.1 bacterium
ACCTTGCCAGCCTTGAAATACTGGGTGAAAAGCCCGCGATCGGGATCCGTCCAGAGCGGGGATTCAAGCAGGTTCCCCGGACAGATGGCATTGACGCGAACGCCATAGGGGGCCATTTCGAGCGCCACGCTCTGCACCAGGCCGATCCCGCCGAACTTGCTGGCGGCATAGGCCGAGTTCGCCGCGCTGCCTTTCTTGCCGGACTTGGAATTGATCTGCACGATCGAACCCGACTTCTGCGCCTTCATGATCCGGCAGGCATGCTTGAACGCCAGGAACTGCCCGACCAGATTCACATCGATCACCTTGCGCCACTTGCCCGCATCCGCGTCGCAGATCGGCTCGGCAATCAGGATCGCCGCGTTGGTGATCACGATGTCCAGCCGCCCGAACCGCTCTATCGCCGTCTTGAATAGCCGCTCGACATCGGCCTCGCTGGAGGCATCACCGGCAACCGGCACTACCGCGCGTCCAGTCGCCGCGGCAACCTTCTCCGCGCAGGCACGGACAGCCCCCTCCTGCAGATCGAACAGCACTAGGTCGCACCCCTCGCGGGCCATGCGTGAGGCCAGCGCCTCGCCAAGGCCCTGCGCCGCCCCGGTAATCACGGCAATCTTGTCTTTCAGTAACATTTGCTTCTTTCTCCTTCTTTTCCAGACCCATTCACGGAAAGCCGCGCTCGCGGCGCGAGCGGGCTACGTAGCCCAGTTGCGCCGCAACTGTGGCTGCCCTCCCCCCTACACCAGCCTCGCGAGCACCTCGTCGGGTGTGGTCGCCGGTGTGATCCCCGCCAAACGCGATTCCCGTGCCGGGCAGAGCTTGCGGCCCAGCTTGTCGAAGAATTCATTCCGCTTAGCGCGATCCGGCAGGTGCTTATCGGCCCATTCGCCGATGTAGCCGAAACGATCGAACCGCTGCAAGGCCGTGTGCGCATACAGGATCCGCGCCCCGCGCATGAACACAGGAACCAGCGGCTTGAGTTCATCGGTCTCGAAGGCATCCACGAACTTCTGCCCGTGCGCATTCATCTCAGTGCCTACAATCACCGGCCAGTGATGTCGCTCGGCCCAGTCGACCACGGCGTAAAGGTTCGCCAGCTTCTGGTCCTTCACGCCCGGGGTGAAATTGCGGTCGGGAATAATATTCAGCATGCAGCCACCGCTACCGCCGAACAACTCGTCGATAGCCGCCTCACCGGGCGTCGTGCCGTCAAGCCACGCCACCGTTGGCAACGCACCGCAGGCAATGGCGAAACGGTTGAATTCAGCCAGCGGCGGAAACGAAGTCGCCGTCGGCGCCACATACCCCGGTCCGCCCTTCTTCATCGTGCGGGCACGGATGCGGTTGAGCAAGCCGGCCGACTCGGGTAACTCGGCGGGCGTCACGTCGGCTCCAAGCACCTTCGCCCAGTACTGCTGCAAGTCGGCACCACGCATCAGCGAGGCCGCCTTGCGGGCGTAGGCAAGGGTGATGTGCCGCTCGGTGGCGTTGCGCTGCGGTGTCAGCGGCAGCACATCCCTCTCATACGAGAGACAGACCGGATCGAGCGCGGCATTCACACGCGCAATCACCTCGCGGTTACGCTGCTCCGACTGCCGGGCGAACTCCGCCAGGAACCCGTGCGCCTCGGCGGACTCGGGCAGCCGGGCAAAGCCCGCCGCCATGTGGTAGGCGATCCCCGGCTCACCCGGCGAGTTGATAACGCGGTCGGAGAACGACTCCACAAAGACCCGCGACTCCAGACTGACCACCGTGCGCAGATTCAGCAACGCCCCGCAGGCATGGAATTCCGCCATGCCGTCCAGCACATCGAAGTCCACGATTCCCGCGACTTCCATCCCGTGACGACGCGCCAGCAGCGCGTAATGCGCAGGCGAATAGCCATAGCAATTGAAGGAAAAGAACGTGTGCGCGTGGGTATTTCCAGGCTGATCCGCCGCCGGACTGGCCTGGCCGATTGCCGCCGCTTCCGCACGTAACGCGTCCAGAGCCGCCTCCCGTGCAGATACGTCCATTGATGAAAGATCGGGTTCAAACGGCATGATTTGGTTGGTATTTTGTGTTGACATGCGACCATTAATAGCAGATAAAAAACATAATGCAACAGAAAAACACAAAAAACCACATCGAGGCATAATGCTGGCAATCGAGCGACAGCGTGAGATTCTGCGGGCACTTTCGGAACAGCCCAGCGTGCGCGTGGCCGACTTGGCCATCCGCTTTCAAGTGGCGGAGGAAACCATCCGGCGCGACCTAGACAAGCTCAGCGCCGAGGGCAAGCTCGTGCGCAGCCACGGTGGCGCGGTGGCGGCACTCGAGGCCGAACAGCCGCACGAGCAGCGCGAGCTTCTGAACCAGACGCAGAAGGAGGCCATTGCCCGTGAGGCGCTGCGCCTGATCGAGCCCGGCGACACCATCGCGCTCGACGCCAGTTCGTCGAGCTGGTTCATCGCCCGCCAGCTTCCCGACATGCCACTCACGGTCATAACTAATTCGCTTTATGTCTGTACCGCGCTGGCCGACCGCGAACAAATCAGCGTGATCTGCACCGGCGGGTCGCTGGCACGAACCTCGATGTCACTGGTCGGGACGGCGACCATCGGTTTCCTCGGCCGCTACCATGCGTCGAAGCTCTTCTTCTCCTGCCGGGCGCTCGACCTGCAGCGCGGCCTTAGCGATATCAGCGAGGAGCAGGCGGCCGTACGCCAGGCCATGCTGAACATCTCGGAGCGGCATATCCTGCTGATGGATAGCAGCAAGTGGGGCGCACGGGCACTCTCGATCGTGGCCCCGCTACAGGAGATTCACTGCATCATTACCGACAGCAACACACCGGAACAATCCCGGCAGACGCTTGCAGACGCCGGTATCGAGGTGATCACCGCGCCGTGTTTATAACGCCATTGCCGCCCACCGACCTTGTGTCGGTGGAGGCAAACGTTGAGCGGAGGGGGCAACGCCACCATAAACTCAGCTTCCTTCACCACCGGCACAAGGCCGGAGGGATCGAACATATAAAGGTATCAACCTGTTGGCAAAAAGATGATCATACCAATTTACGCACCATGCAGGTTTTAAAAGACAAAGCGGCTACGACGCCCATCTCGCCAACGCTGCTCTGCGCCCCGATGGCAGGCGTGACAAATAGCGCCTTCCGCCGTCTTCTCGCCGATTTCGGCGGCTACAGCGCGATCTATACGGAATTACTGGCAGGCCGGCAGATGGTGCACGAGGACGCAGGCAAATCCCCCTATATCAAACGCAGGGCGGAAGAAGGCAAGGTGATCTATCAACTGCTACTGACGGGGCAGGACTCCATTCCCCGGATCATGGACCACCTCCTGCCGCTCAACCCGGCGGCGATCGACATCAACTGCGGATGCGGAGGAAAATACGTGCGCCAGGCAGGCGGAGGGGTGGCGCTCTTCGAGAATCGCGGAAACCTTGCCAAGGTGATCAAGGACGTGCGGCGTGAATACGCCGGACTGCTGATGCTCAAGATTCGTCTCGGGCGCGAAGTACCCGACTGGCAAAAGCCGTTCCTTGAGCGGATCAGGATCATCGAAGACAGCGGGGCCGATGTAATCACCCTGCACCCACGCTTTGCCGGTCAACACATGAAGCGAGGTGCCAAACACGAGCTTTTCAGTTGGCTGGCAGACAACACCCGCCTGCCCGTGATTGCAAACGGAGACATTCTCGGGCCGGCGACCATCGCGCGGAATCCGAGGCACTTTGAAAAGACGGCGGGCATCATGGTCGGACGCATGGCGATCATCTGTCCATGGCTGTTTGCCGCGTGGGACAACCCCGGACTGAAGGTGGATCACCTGAAGACGTGGCTGAGGTTCTACGACTACCTGCTTGAGGATTTTGGTGAAAAGGATGCGCTCGGGCCTCTCAAGCTTTTCACCAAATACTATGCGCAGAACTACGCGTTCGGGCATATTCTCTATACCGCCACACGCTCCGCGCCAACGGTACAGGCCCTCCGCGAACAAGCCATCCGATTCATGTCCGCCCAACCGGCCATGACAGAGCCCCCCACCCTCCCGGTTATCTATTAAGACCCGCCATCTACAATGACATTGCCTTTCTTGCCTACCCCGCCCCGCAAACAAGGGCCGTCATCAGGGCCGCGAGATTCCAAGCCGATAGAAATTCGCTGGATTTGTGGCCGAGTGAACGACGACGACAGAGCCCGATGCCTGCTCATCGACCCAGACGCTTGCGTTTGTAAACCATCCGGAAGCATAGGATTTATGCGCGATTGCCTGCCACTGATTGGTTTGCAATAGGTCCGGGTTCCATTCGACCGAAAACACAATATCAGTGGCTGCCGTGTTATGGTGGAATGCAACCCCTGAATCGACCGGCACCAAGGTCGATTGATCCCCTACATCAGGGTCCGTTCCGGTCGCATACTCGAACAGGTTCACGATGCCGTCGGCATCGGGGTCGGCGGCCCCTCCGGCGATGACAGGATTGTTAGCGTTGGTTGCGAATTGCTGAAGCTGCCACGCACCGAACGGGCCAAGGTATGTTCGCCAGAGTAGCTCCTCGCGGGTGACGATCCACGGGTGATCGAAGAGGTTCGAGGAACCGATGTTGTGGATGAGACTGTAGTACTTATTGGTCTGGCCGAAGGGAAAACTGTTATAGGTGTCGAAATAGGAAAGGCGGGGAAAGCCGTTCGAAATGGCATTGATGTAGGTCAGGTTGTTGAACGAGCCGTTCAGAATGGAATACGGCCCCCCTTCGGGGATTGCAAGCGGTTTTGGATAATCACGCGAGAGGCGGTCGAGGTCGAATGGAAGCACCCAGTCGTCGTCGTAGGTATTCACGCCAAAAACATCCACGACGTCATCGCCGGGATAGTAGTACGTAACGGGGACATGCAGATGCGGACCGTCGAGTGCATCATAGACCCAGAGAAGATTGTCAAGTCCCTGAGTTTTCGTTAAATAATCGAAAGTCCAGCGATAGAGCGGGATGTACTCGGCGCGCGCGCGCCGCTGATACCAGTTCTGATAGCTGTTACATTCGTTGAGCGGGCGGAATAGCACGACCATGTTAGCATCACGGAACGTTTTCAATCCTAGGGCGACCTCGTCAAGCATCGCCATGTAGTTCGTGTGCGACGGGCTGCCGGGCGTGAAAAGCGCAGGGAAGTCGATGTTGTTGGTGTTGCCGGAAAATCCGCCGTTCCATGGATTGTCGGGATTCCACTGGACGTGAACGACGCCGCCCGAGTTCCACCAGTTCGTGGCGAACGGCGTGATGACGGGGTGGTTGATGGGCCCATTGATCATGTCATAGACGACACCGAGAATCGCGGGCCAACGGCCCGTCTGCTGCGCGAGGGTGACGACTTGGTTTGAGTAGTCCGCCGCCGTATCCGTCACGACCTGCCCTACGAGCACGCGGTTCGATGGCTGTGCCGGGAGCGCCGCGAGGTAGCTCAGGAACGCGCGCGCTTCTGGCGTCGCGTTCGTGTTCACCGGCTGCGCGGGTTTCGAGAGCGCGTTCGTCGGATTCGTTGCGGCCCAGAATTCTTTGACGTTACTGAAACCGTCGCCATCGCTATCTGCCGTTCCTGAGACACTCGGCAAACTGAAGAGCGCCTCCCACCCGTCGGGAATGGCATTCGTATTCGAATCCGCATCCGACGGCGATGCATCCACATCGTCCGTCAACCCGTCGCGATCCGTGTCGCGAACAAGACGGATACGGTCGAGGATGGCTGGCGGATAGACGCGCTCGGTAATCTGTCCGATCTCGAAGCGAAGCGATGCGAGCGAGAGCGTGCCCGACCACGAAATCGTCCGCCCGCCGCGCACCGTCACCCAACGACTGGTATCCGACGAAATGATCTTCTCGGCGAGAATCAGCAGATTGGTGCTGACGGAGTCGATCATCTGTAGCGTCATCCGCGCGCTGCCCTGCATGTCCATGTTGATGGAGAATTCGGTGCCATAATAGACGCCCGATCCCTCCGCCAGCAAGTTCGTGATGATGTTCTGCGTCGCGTGATAGGTTAGGTTCGTCCGGTTCGCTGCACGCAGAGCGCTCGCCCCGTCCGCGGCGCTGTTGGTAACCGTGTACTGCGTTCCCTGGCCCTGGCCAAACAACACCCAGCCTGCCGGACCCTGCTCAAACGATCCGTTGTTCACTATATTGCTAATAGAGGCGTGGCCATAAGTGCCGCCGAACAGGCAGAAAACGGCAATCTGAATTCCCCGTCGATACATAAACACCCCATGTTATATTGCCCCTTTTACAGTAGCATTATAACAGTCTTGCCAGCCTCGCGCAAACGAAAACGCACTTACCAATGGTAAAACCAGGTGTAAGTAGAGTAGCTCGTCCTTGCAGGCTTCAAATAGCCCTCTTTTTCAACGGCCGTGCCGTGCTCTGTCTCTCCGCAGCGGCAGGTGAGCCTTAGTCCGTTCTGAAATAGGACGGGGTCTTCGTCGTGAAACCGATACGCCGAGAAACGATTGCTCTCTTTGCAAAAATGGGTAAGGCCTGCGATGTCAGCATAGTACTTGCCCGTGTCAAAGTAATAGGTCCCAAGAAAGTAGTCCTCCAGCCCCGATGAAAGCATTAATGGCTTCTGCTCTCCCCCCATGTATGCCCGCATACAGGCCTCGAGATACGTTAATGATTCCCCCTGGGCGGCAATGGTCACCTGGAACAGCGCGCCTTGTCCGTCCACCTTGCAGAGGTTAAACTCCTCGAGCGGTTCGGCCTCGAAATTCTCAAGGCAAGCCAGGCTCAGCTTTGCCGCTGGCGGCAACTCGATCCCGCCAAGGCTGACACGGCCATTCTCCAGCCCTCGGATAATCCACCAGATCTGGGGATTGGGCTCTGCGCCTGCGGCTCGTTGTGCCGTCACACGGATACACGTGCTGAAGGGAATCCGATAGTTGTTGAATATACCGTTTCGCTTACCGATCTTTCCAATGTGTTTTGTCGCCCAGGGCGCTTGCTGCTCGTTGAAACCAATCCCGTGCCCCAGGAACAATCCCATGTCAATAGAAGGAATGGTTTCACCATCTACATAGTATCGAATACGCGTATCCTCCACGCCTTTGAAATTACCCCCGAACCAGAAGTGAGTAAGACAGCCCTTACCCATATGCTCAAAGAGCACGGCCTCTGTCCCCTCTTCCAGTATACGTTCCCCTTTGCCCATGGTGCCAATGGATCGGCAGGCGTCGACGGGGTCAAGAAACGAATCCACGGTGTTGATCGATGTTTTCATTAGCAGTCATTACTCCTTATTCTTGCGTGTTGTTTCCAAGCGTTACCACTACCTCATAGACGAATTGAAATGGTTTAGGGAGTGAGGCGAGTGCGGATA
>JAIFLS010000155.1 GCA_020048935.1 bacterium
CGGTCGAGAACGTGCTCTCGTATGTCGAATACGACCCGAACGAGCTGGTCAAGCTGATCAAGGAGAAGAGCGAGCGGGCGGTGCGGCGGGGTGCGCTCCAACCCGCCGACCGGCGGTCCCTGGTCGAGGCGTACCAATCCGGCCTGCGCGGCTACACCTACTATGAACAATAAGGAGCTTGTTCACGGATGATCCACCCCGATACGCAATTACAGTTCATCAGCGAGGAGGCCGGCCACGGGGTTGTGGCCGTCAAGCCGATCCCCCGCGGCACGATCACCTGGGTAAAGGACCCGCTCGACTGCACCTTCTCCCCGGCCGCCGTCGACCGCATGCCGGCGGCCTGCCGCAAGGCTCTCGATCACTTCTGCTACCGCGACCGCAAGGGCGACTACGCCCTGTGCTGGGATCATGCCCGTTTCATCAACCACAGTTTCAGGCCCAACTGCATCGCCACCGCCTATGACTTCGAGCTGGCTGTGCGCGACATCGCCGCCGGCGAGGAGCTGGTCAACGACTACGGCTTCCTCAACATCCTGGAACCCTTCCGCCCCCGCGACGAGGGCACACGCCGCAAGGTCGTCCACCCCGATGACCTCAGGCGCTGCCACCGCCAGTGGGACCGGCAGCTGCAAACGGCGTTCAAGGCGCTGTCGGCGGTCGAACAGCCGCTGAAGCCGCTCTTCTCCGCGGCGCGCTGGCGGGTCGCGCAGGATGTGGCCATGGGCAGGACCGGGATGAAGTCGATCCTTCACAACCTGGTGCAGGCATGAAAAGGCCGTTGCTGCCGGATTGACGGCTGCAACGGCCTCATGATGCCTGTTCACCTGCGTGTCAGATCGCCTGCGTGGCCTTCTTCTGGATCTTCTCCTGCTTTGCCTTCTTCTTTTCCTGGATAGTCTTCTTGGGCCGTTTCTTGTCGTCCTTCTTGATGTCCTGCGACTTCGCCATGGCTCACCTCCTGTCCTGCTACCGGTATCAGTCACCGTGAACAGCCACGGGACCCCGTGCAGCAACGCATACTCAATCTACGGCGTTCACCGTTCAATTACAAAAACAAAATGCAAGCCGAATGCTACCGGTAGGCCGGCAGGAAATCGCCGTGCGCGGCGATCAGGTCGTCGCACATGGCCTTGATCTTGTCGATCGGCAGTTCCGCCGATGTGTGCGGGTCGAGCATCGCCGCCTGGTAGATGGCGTCCCTGCGCCCGGTGACCGCCGCCTCGATCGACAGCAGGTGCACGTTGATCTGCGTGCGGTTCATCGCCGCGCACTGCTCCGGCAGGCGTCCGACGGTGCAGCCCTGGACGCCGTTGCGGTCCACCAGGCAGGGCACCTCGACGCAAGCCTCGCCCGGCAGGTTGTCGATCAAGCCGTCGTTCATCACGTTGCCGCCGATCTTGCACGGGACATCCGTCTCCATCGCCTCCATGATGTAGGAGCCGTATTCATGCGTCCGCTTATGGGTCAGCGCCTTGTTCCCGACCATTTCCTGGCTGCGCTTCTTCCAATGGGCGATCTGGCCAATACAGCGACGCGGGTATTCGTCCAGCGGGATGCCATAGAGGTCGATCAGCTCGGGATAGCCGGACTTGATCCAGTACGGCATGTATTCCGCGCTGTGCTCGGAAGACTCGGTGATGTAGTAGCCGAAATCGAGCATCACCTTCAGACGGATCATGTCATGACAGGCCCTGCGGTCCGGGGAGGCCTGCCACTCCTCCTCCGAGTTCCGGGCGAGGAACGCCTGCTTGTAGGCGGCCGGGCCGCCCGCCTTCAGGATCCGCTTGAGCGTCGCGGCCACCTGTTTCTTGATCTCGGGGTAGAGATCCTTGCCGTCGTCGGCGATGGAAAGCAGCCAGCCCTGGTGGTTGACTCCTGCCACCTGGTGCTGGAGCTTCCTGATCGGGTTCTTCAGGCGCACGCTGCCCAGCAGGTTCCCGGTCACGCATTGCACCGAATGGCAGAGCCCCACCGTGCGGACGGAAGTCGCCCGCAGCATGCCGCCCGTCAGTGCCGACATCGGATTGGTGTAGTTCAGCAGCCAGGCATCAGGGCATACCACTTCCATATCGTCGGCAAAGTCGAACATCACCGGCAGGGTGCGCAACGTGCGGAAGATACCGCCGATGCCGATGGTGTCGGCAATCGTCTGGCGCAGGCCGTAGCGTTTTGGAATCTCGAAATCGGTGACCGTGCAGGGCTCGTAGCCGCCGACCTGGATGGCGTTGACGACGTAATCCGCGCCCTTCAAGGCTGTTCGGCGGCTGCGCTCGCCGAGGTGCGCGGTGATGGTGGCCCGGCCCTCGTTGATGTTGTTATTGAGGGTATCGAGCATGTCCTTGGATTCCTTCATCCGTTGCCCGTCGATATCGTAAAGCGCGATATGCGCATCCTGTAATGCCGGTGTCAGCATGCAGTCGCCCAGTACATTTTTCGCGAAAACCGAACTGCCTGCTCCCATGAACGTGATCTTGGCCATGACTTGTACCTCGCCTTATCGGGTTTATAGCTTCTTCCGGCCCATTGGCTGGAAAACGAAAGCATAGGCAGGAAGCGCGATTGTGCAAGAAAAATTGATCACCGATTTTTCTTGCGAAGTGTCGGCATGCGCAAGACAATGTATGAACGCGGAGCATAGTTATGCCAGGACCATGCGCATCGACCTGCTGCTCAACAACGGGCTCGGCACCAGGCAGGCCATCCTGCCTACTGCGGAAACCCACCGCATCGGGACGCTCCCGCAGACCGGTCCCGCCTCCGACTTCGAGGTGCTGCTTCAGTCGGTCTATGACGCCGCCCTGCTGACCGATTTCGACGGGCGCATCTCGAATGCCAATGAGCGCGCCCTGCGGTTTTTCGGCTATACCGCCGAGGCGATCAGCCAGCACCATATCGGCGATATGATTGCCGGCGCGGATGCGGACATCCTCCGGACCGTGATCGAGAATGTGCGGCACACTGCATCCGCAAGGACGAAAGCCTTTTCCCGGCGGAGATCTCGGCCACCTGCCTGAAGCTGGCGAGGGGGATCTCGCTTTGCTTCTTCATCCGCGACATCAGCATACGGCGCGAGATGGAGGAGCAGCTCCGCATCGAGCATAACGCCGTCCAGAACGCGGGCAGCGGCATCGCCATCACCGATCCTGATGGCATCATCAGCTACGCGAACCCCGCCATGTGCGTGCTCTGGGGCCGCGAGACGGAGGATGGCGTGCGATCCACCTCGATCCAGGACCTGTTCTGCGAACCCGCCGCGGTCACGGACGTCATCGGCAGGGCGGCGTCCTCCCGTAACTGGAACGGAGAGCTGAAAGCCTGCCGCCAGGACGGGAATTCATTCTATGTATTCACCTCCGCCACAAGCTGCGTCGACGAGGACGACACCGTCACGCACATCGTCTTCTCGTTTGTAGATACCACCCGGCGCCGCCTGGATGAGGAGGCGCTGCGGCTTTACCAGGATCACCTCGAGGACCTGATCCACGAGCGCACCACGGAACTCGAAAGGATCAACAACGACCTGAAGCGCGAGATCGCCGAGCGCCTGCGCATCGAGACGGACCTGCGTGACGCCATACAGAAACTGCGCGAGCATGACCAGGCCAAGAACATGTTCGTCTCAAACGTATCGCACGAGCTGCGCACTCCGCTGACCGCCCTGATCCATGCCATTGAAAGCCTGATGCGCGGCGTGGCGGGGGCTGTGCCTGATCCGGTAGTGAGCTATCTGTCCATGATGCTGGAAGACTGCTGGCGTCTGGACCGCACCGTCTGCGACATCCTTGACCTCAGCCGGATCGAGGCCGGACGGCTCGAGCTGAACACGGCCAACATCCCGATCCGGCGCATGGTGGAACGAACCGTCGAATCGCTGCGCATGGAAGCCGAAGGGGTTCCCCTGACGCTGGAGATGATCGCCGGCGTCCACAACGGCTTTGTCGATTGCGATGCCGCCAAGATGGAACGCGTGGTCATCAACATCGTGAACAACGCCATCAAGTTCACCCCGCCCGGCGGCACGGTTCGCGTCGGGATCGAGCAACAGGGGCGCAGCGGCGTCGAGGGCGTCTGCTGCCGTATCACCGATAGCGGCATCGGCATTCCGGCGGAATATATCAACCGCGTCACCGAGCGGTTTTTCCGGGTTGGTGAACAGGTCGGCGGCACCGGGTTGGGCCTGGCCATCGCCAAGGAAATCATTGAACGCCATCAGGGACAGCTCGACATAACCAGCCCTCCGCCAGGGGCCGACAAAGGCACGCAGGTGACCATCTGGCTACCGACTACCACCCCCCAGCGGGTCATGATTGTCGCCTACGACAGGGGGGTCCCGCATGTGCTTGAACCGGCTTTCTTGAAGCAGGGGTATCTGGTCTCCAGCTACCCGAACGCGCAGCACGCGCTGCAAGTGCTCCACGATGGGCATCATCATATCGTGATCGTGGACTCGACCATCCCCGATATGGACGGCTCCGAGATCGTCATGCACATCAAGGCGGATCCGATTCTCCGCCGGCTACCCGTATTCCTGCTCGCCGAGGACAAACCGGCGCCTGCCCGTTCCAGCATCCTCTCCAGTTTCGGCATCCCGGTATTCCTCAAGGTCGACGGGATGCCTGACCTGATCGACGCCGTCGAGGATGCATTCCTGCCGCAGCGCATCGGCATCCAGGAACTGCACGCCCCTTAGGACCCATGAATTCAAGGTTGCAATATCAGGAAGAATAAATTACGTTGCCCGACAAAGAGGGGAACATCATGAAAGACGGTAACACGATCCTGTTCATCGACGACGACAAGCACCTGACGCGCATCGTGCGCGACTTCCTGAAACACGAGCGGTACGACGTGCATACCGCCGCCAGCGCCGAGGAGGGACTGCAACTGCTGCAGACGCTGACGCCTGACCTGATCGTGCTCGATATCAGCATGCCCGGCATCGGCGGCATCGGCTTCCTCAAGCGCATTGCCAATCCCGATGGATCCCTGCAGCATCCGGTGCTGGTGCTGACCGCGCGCGCGGTCATGAAGGAGTTCTTCGACACCGTCGCCGTGGACGGATTCCTGCCGAAACCCTGCTCGGAGCTGGATCTGATCCGCAAGGTCCGGGAGATCATCACCGCCCGCAATAGCCCTCGCCAGTCCAGCGGGGAAAATGCGGAGGTGGCAGGCCCCTCCAGGAAACGTGTCGTGGTTGGCGAGGACGACGAGGACATGCGCGCGATATACACCAGAAGCTTCGTGGACTGCGGATTCGACATCCACTTTGCCACTACCGGCCCCGAAGTACTTGAACAATCCGTATCCGTCCATCCGGACGCGATCGTCATGAAGGAACTGATGCCGAGCATGAACGGCTCCGTCGTTGCGCGACTGATCAAGACCATGCCCCACACCCGCCTGATTCCCGTCATTGTGCATGATACCACACGCACTACCAAGCCACCGGCGATCAGCATCCAGGACGTGGATGTCTTCATGTTCAGCTCCATGGCCCACGACCTGGTCGCCGCCGTGCGCCAGGCCTTGGCGTGATCCGCATCAGGCAGATAGCGGCAGGAAGTCGCCAGGCGAGTCGGGCGTATTCATGGCTTGACCTTTCAACCGCGCCCCCCTTATTGTTCTGCACATGAATAAGAACATTTGTCAGCGCGTCAAGGCCGGTGAGATCCTCGTCTCGGACGGTGCCTGGGGCACCTTCCTGCACAAGAACGGGCTCCCGCCGGGTACCTGTCCCGAAAAATGGAACCTCGACCGGCCGGACGTGGTCCGCGGCATCGCCGCCGCCTATATAGCGGCCGGCTCCCAGATGGTGGAATCCAACAGCTTCGGCGCCAGCCGGTTCAAGCTGCAGCACTACGGGCTGGCGGCCATGGCCGCGGAAATCAACGCCGCCGCCGCCCGCCTCTCGCGCGAGGCCGCTGGCGACAAGGCCCATGTGATCGCCTCGATCGGCCCCACGGGGAAGCTGCTATTGATGGGCGATGTCACCGAGGCCGAGCTCTACGATGCCTTCGCCGAACAGGCCGTGGCCCTGGCGGCAGGCGGGGCGGACGCCTGCTGCATCGAGACCTTCGCCGCGATCGACGAGGCGGTCTGCGCCGTCAAGGCGGTCAAGGAGAATACCGGGCTGGAGATCATCTGCACCTTCACGTTCGAGCGCACCCTCCAGGGCGAGTACCGCACCATGATGGGAACCACCCCGGCGGATATTGTCGGCCCCCTGACCGAGGCTGGTGCCGACATCCTCGGCACGAACTGCGGCAATGGCAGCGAACGCATGGTCGAGATCGTGACGCAACTGCGCGCCGCCGCCCCGGCGATCCCGATCCTGGTCCACGCCAACGCGGGCATGCCCGTCAACCGCGGCGGCGTGGATATTTTCCCCGAGACCCCGGCGGAAATGGCCGCACACGTCCCGGCCCTGATCAAGGCTGGCGCCAACATCATCGGTGGCTGCTGCGGCACCACGCCGGCGCATATCACCGCCATCCGCGACGCCATCCGGGCGATCAAATGATTATTCACCACAAAGATCACACAGAACACAAAGACTAACGCATAGGACGGTGGACGATTACGGGCGACGATTACGGATTACGACAGGAAAATCGTGAATCGTAATCGTCGCCCATAATCGTAAACCGAAAGAACAACAAAGGACAATAGCATGAAGATCAGTACATTCGTATCCGTCGGCGAGAACATCCACTGCACCCGCATCTACAAGGTCGGGGGAGCCTTCTGTAAACCCGCCGGCGCGGGACACGCCATTTTCTACCGCACACCGGCGGGCGAGAAGCAACTGCCGGTACCGGCCGAGTTCACCACCCGCGCGGACTGGGAGAACGGCAAGGTCAAGCACTGTGCCGTGGCCATCTGGCAGGGCGTCTACGGCAGCGGCGCGGCAAAGGCCGCCGGAATCGACTACCTCCAGAATCTGGCCCGCCAGCAGGAAGCGGCAGGCGCCACGTACCTGGACATCAATGTCGACGAGTTCAGCACCGATGTGCAAGAGCGCGTCCGCCTGATGCAGTGGACCGTGGATGTCGTCCAGAAGGCCGTCGCGATCCCGATGAGCATCGATTCCTCGAATATCGACATTCTCAAGGCCGGCCTTGATGCCTGCGACCCCTCGCGCGGCCGCCCGATGGTCAACTCCGTCTCGCTGGAACGTGCCGATGCCGTGGCGATCTCCCGCGCCGCCAATGCCGTGGTGATCGCCTCCGCCGCCGGTGCCGAAGGGCTGCCGAACACGATGGAGGAACGCATGGTCAACATCGACGCCATCTACCAGCAGCTCAAGACCGCGGGTTTCGACAAGGCCGCCATGCATTTCGACCCGCTGGTCTTCCCGATCTCCACCGACGGCGATAACGGCGTGCGCTTCCTGAACACGGTCAAGGCGATCCGCCAGAAGTTCGGTCCCGAAGTCCACATTGTCGCGGGCCTGAGCAACATCTCCTTCGGCATGCCCAACCGCAAGCTGATCAACCAGGTCTACACGTGGCTGGCCTGCGAGGCGGGCGGTGATGGCGGCATCGTCGACCCGATGCAGATCAACATCGATATCCTCAACGGACTCGATACCGAATCGGAACCGTTCAAGCTCGCCCGAGCCCTGCTGCTCGGCGAGGACGAATACGGCATGGAATACATCAGCGCCTCGCGCGACGGACGGATCGAGAAGTAATGGGGTAGAGACTGCTGACCGCAGACTGCAGACTGAAGACCATCGAACAGGGTGGAACTCGACCTCCGGGCGCGTTATGCGGTGTGCAAGCCCTACGCAAGCGATACCGCCCTAATTATGCAAAGCACCCCCATAATGATCATCGGTCCCGGTGCCATCGGCTGCCTGCTGGCGGCCCGTATGGCACGCGCGGGGCTGGAGGTGCGCCTACTCGACTATCGCGAGGACCGCGCAGCACGACTACGGCAGATCCGCCTGACCGAGGAAGGCCACACAAGCGACATGCCGGTCCGCGTCTCAGCCGATCCGGGAATCGTCGCCGAATGCGGCTGGCTCATCGTCTGCGTAAAGGCCTTCCAGACGGCCGAAGTCGCCGGACGCATCGCACCATTTGTGAAGCCGGACGCCAGCATCCTCTCCCTGCAGAACGGCCTCGGCAACCTGGAAGCCTTGCAGGGCATCCGCTGCCGTGACCTGCGGCCCGGCGTCATCAACGCCGGGGCCAGACTTGCGGCAGAGGGTCATGTCCACGCCACCGGCGGCAACGCCATCGCGATCACCGGCACGCCGGAAGACCCCGTCGCCAAGGCGTGGCAGCGCATCCTCACCCAGGCGGGATTCGGCGTCCAGCTCGAGCCGGACGCGCAGCGCCTGCTCTGGACCAAGCTCGTGCTCAACGCCGCCATCAATCCGGTCACCGCGCTTTACCGAATCCCCAACGGCGATCTGCCACATCACACTGAGGCCGCGGCCCTCGCCCGCGACCTGCTGCTGGAGTCGGCCCGCATCGCCAGAAGCACCGGCATCACGCTCGACGCCGACGACATCCTAAAGGAGCGCCTGCTGGCGATTTGCGCGACCACCCGCGAGAACCGCTCGTCGATGCTGTGCGACGTCGAGGCAGGACGCCCCACCGAGATCGACGCCATCAACGGCGCGATCCTGCGCCACGCCCATTCGCATGATCTAGCAGCCCCCGTAAACGAAAAGCTGCTCATGACATTTGCACGGGGCTGACACCAGACTCTCGTGCGCTGCTGCGCGGACGGGGTGGCACCCGTCCTTGCACATGGCTTACAACGCTGCGGACGGGGTTTATCCCGTCCCTGGGGAAGGCTTCGCCAGATTCATTCTCAGGCGCAGCGGCTCGCGAGGACGCTCGCCCTCCAGATGAGAGACTGCGTTTGAATGCCAGATGGAGGGCGAGCGTCCTCGCGAGCCGGGCCAATGGAATCGCCGAAGGGTGCAGCCTAGAACGCCACGCGGGCACCGCCGTTGACGAAGCGGCCCGGCAGCGGATAACCCGCCAGGGTCTCGTAGCTGACATCCGCCACATTCTCGCAGCCGGCGAACAGCGTGAGCCGCAGATCGTCGCCAGCGGGAACCGCATAGGAAACGCGCACATTGCCGACGGTGTAGCGATCCACCTTCTCGACCGTGGCGCGTGCCATCTGCCCGTCACGCCCGTTGAAGGCATACTGGCTGTCCACGGCATCGACATCGGCATGCAATTGGAGCCGTCGCGTGATCGTCAGCGTCGCCCCGGCGGAAGCAGACCATTCCGGCACACGCGGCGTTTTCGGGTCGGCGGCGTCCAGCAGCGTCATGCTCGCGAAAAGCGCCAGGTTCCGGTGCGGGGTCACCCCCGCCGAAACCTCCACGCCGTCGATATCGGCAGTGCCCGCATTGACCAGCCCCTGCGGCGTCCACTGCAGCAGATTGTCCGTTCGGTCGCGAAACGCGGAAACACCCAGGCTCATGGCCTCCTCCGCACTCTGCCATTGCACACCGGCCTCGACATGCTCCAGCACCTCGGCCTCCAGCCGGTCGAGCGTGGCGGCGGCGATACCGCTGGCATACACACCCGGATAGTTCACCCCGCGGGCGGCACTGGTAAAAAGCGTCCAGCCCCCCTGCCGTGCCGTCAACCCGGCATGCGGTGCGAGTTCGTGATCGAATTCGCTGTGGAAATAGCCACGCACCCCGGCCGATGGCTGCAAGGCCAAGCCTGCCCCCAGCGGCAGGAGCACATCCGCCGCCGCTCCTGGCACCAGCGTCTCGTAGCGGTCGTCATAGGCAAAGGGTACCATCCCGCTGACCGTGCGGTTTTCCGTCTCGCCGCCCTCGGACGAGCCTTCCAGCGCCGCATGCAGGTTGAAGGGCGCCAGCGCCAGCGTCTGCCCGGCGCGGAACCCGTAGTTATCCCAATCGGTATCCGAGGCCCCGGGCGGCGTTCCCGGTCCATTGATGGCATCCTTGTCCCAGCGGATCTGGCCGTCCTCATGATACACCAGCGTGTATCCGCCCAGCGACTCGCTGCGGTTTTCAAGGCGCACGGCGCTGGTCACGGTACGGGTCGCGAACTCGTCCCGCACCGGCACCGGACGACCGACCGCGCCGGGATCCTCCACGCGGTTGTCGGTCACGGTAACCTGCGCGCTCAGCGCGAAAATTGCGTTCACGTTCAGACTGCTGCCGACACGCCCGTAGAGCGACTGTAACAGAGCCGCCGAGTGCGGTCGGTGCCCATCGGTCTCGCGATGCGAGGCGCCCGCGTAGTAATCAAACCCTTCCTCGCTGCGGCCGCCGTGATGCAGCCGTCCAGTCAGGGTCTCGTGCTCACCGACCGTGACTTCCGCCTCGGTCTCCAGACCGGGCGTATTCCGCCGCCGCGAGGTGATGTCCACCGAGCCGAAGGTGCCGCTGTTCTCGGTCGGCTGCGGCCCCTTGTAGACGGCGATGCGCTCGGCATGATCCACTGCCACAACGTCCATCAGCGGGTGGTCCCACACGCCGACAACGCGCGGAATCCCGTCGTTGTAGACCATGATATCACTACCGGGACGGCCCGTACCGCGCCCGCGAAGGTA
>JAIFLS010000072.1:0-1929 GCA_020048935.1 bacterium
GGGAAACGATGATCAAGCCGCACCTCCTGAAGGTTGATCGCCGTCGTATCCCGTTCGCTACCTACCGGTCCAACAAGGCCCTGGCGCAGGTTGAGCAGCGGGCGTTCTGCTGGTCGGGGGTGGCCCCCTTCGAGCAGATGCATCCGGTGTGCGGTCATGAGTACATGCTCATGGGTATGGCGCTTGACCCCGACTGGGTCAAGGACATGGTCAACACGTTCGCGGACTTCACCACCATGCACCTTGAGGTGCTCTTCGCCGAGGAAGGGCTGCCTGATTTCATCTTCTTCTACGAGGACATGGGATTCAAGGACAAGCCGTTCATGTCGCCAGCCATGTACGAGGACATCGTCCAGCCGGGACATGCGAAACTCTTCGACTACGCGCACAGCAAGGGCTGCAAGGTCATGGTGCATTCCTGCGGGTTCGTGGAGCCGCTGGTTCCCGGTCTCGTCGCGGCCGGCATGGACTGCCTCCAGGCCATGGAGGTCAAGGCCGGGATGCACATGCCGCGGATTGCCGAGACGTATGGCGGAAAAATAGCCTTCTGCGGCAATATCGATATCCGCAAGCTGGAGGCTAATGACCGGGATGCCATCAAGGCGGAACTGCACGCCAAGATCCTTCCGGTACTCAAGGCCGGCTCCGGCTATATGCTGCATACCGACCACTCCATTCCGCCGGGGGTTGATCATGACACGCTCAAATGGTTCTTTGATTACGGCAGGACCGTCACGTTATGAGTGCAGGTAAGCCCACCGCCAAGGGCGGTGGGCGAGAATAAATTGGTAACTTAAAAACATGAACTCAACGTCCAACAACCAACGTCCAACATCCAACGCCCAAGTTGGGGAGTCTTTACTTGGATGTTGGGCGTTGGATGTTGGATGTTGGGCGTTGAAATGATTGAAGCTATAGACAATAGCGATCCCGGGGTGCTGGGGCGGATCATGGCGGAGCGACGGGCGGCCGTGGCGGCGGCACGGTCGGCGGTCAGCGAGGCGGTGCTGGAAACGCTGGCGGCGCGACGGGTGCATCACAGTCTCAAGGCTCGGCTGCGGGCGGGTGGCGGCACCTGCATCATCGCGGAAATGAAGAAAGCCAGTCCCTCGGCGGGGCTGTTGCGGCCGGATTACGATCCCGCGGCGATTGCACGGGCCTATACGCGTCATGGGGCCGTCGGTCTTTCCGTGCTGACAGAACCCCTGCACTTCCTGGGCGACGAGTCGCATCTGCGGGCGGTACGGGCGGTGACCGAGCTGCCGGTGCTGCGCAAGGATTTCATGTGCGACCCGTACCAGATCACCGAGGCGGCGGCCTGGGGGGCGGATGTGGTTCTTCTGATTGCCGCCGCGTTGCCGGATGCTCTGATGCTCGCGCTTTACCAGCGGGCGCTGGCACTCGGGCTCGAGGTGCTGGCCGAGGTGCATACCGAGGCGGAACTGCAGCGGGTGCTGCCGCTGGGCGAGGCCGTGATCGGCGTCAACAGCCGCGATCTCAAGACGCTGAAGACCGATCTGGCCGTCGCGCACCGGCTGGCGGCATCGATCCCGACGGACCGGCTCTCGATTGCCGAAAGCGGTATTTCGCGGCGTGAGCAGATCCTGGACCTGGAGGCTGCGGGTTATGACGGTTTCCTGATCGGCGAGGCCCTGGTCCGGCAGGACGATCCCGGCGGAGGACTCGCGTTGCTACGCGGGGAAGCGGCGGGTGCCGATCAGGAGATAAAAACGGTGAAGTTATAGGTAACGAGCGGCCCTGGGGGTGCCCAGATGATGCGGGGTGAAACTTGGAGATTGAACATCCAACGCCCAACATCCAACGCCCAATGTTTCAAGTTGGGGAGCGTTGCCTTGGATTGTTGGGCGTTGGATGTTGGTTGTTGGGCGTTGAAATGAATTGAAGTTATAGGCAAACTATGGAAGACAG
>JAIFLS010000072.1:1972-24712 GCA_020048935.1 bacterium
TGGGACCGCAAGCAGACGCTCGATTCGCTGAAGCCGTTTCTCATGGAGGAATGCTGCGAGCTGCTCGAAGCCATCGAGCAGGGCGGCGTGGCCGCGCATCGCGACGAGCTTGGCGATGTACTGCTGCAGGTGCTGCTTCAGGCGCGTATCCGTGAGGAGAACGGCGATTTTGATTTCGAGGCGGTGGCCGGTCATCTGGCCGACAAGCTGATCCGCCGTCATCCGCACGTGTTCGGTGATGCGCGTGCGGATACGCCTGAGGAGGTCATGCAGCACTGGGCGCGGATCAAACAACTGGAGCGGGGCGGGGCGGACGCGCCGCCGCGGGCGACGCTCGATGGAATCCCTTTGCAGCTGCCGGCCCTGCACCGCGCGCAACGCATCCAGGAGCGGGCAGGCAGGAAGGGGTTCGACTGGGATCGCATCGAGGATGTCATCGCCAAGGTCGAGGAGGAGCTTCTGGAAGTGCGTGAGGCCCTGGATGCTGGCGATACCGACGCGGTGGAGGGGGAGCTTGGCGACCTGCTTTTCGCGACGGTCAACCTCTGCCGGTTCCGCGGTGTGCATGCGGAGGGTGCCTTGCGGCGGGCGATCGCGAAATTCACCAGCCGGTTCCATGAGGTCGAGCGTCGCCTGCTGGCGTCGGGACGGCGGCTGGAGGACTGCACGCTGGAGGAGATGGACCGGGAATGGGACCGTGTCAAGGCGGAGGCGGCATCGTGAGCATCTTCCGCACGCAGGGCGACGGACGCTGGTTCCCGGCGGATGCGGGCCGGTTGCGGGCGGCGGTCGAGGGGTTCATCGCGGCGGCAGACGGCGCGGGCTGTGATGGGGCCACCCTGGCGTCCGGCATCGCGCCGCACGCCGGCTATGCCTACTCCGGCGGGGTGGCCGGTCACACCTACCGCGCGTTGCGGGAATCGGTCCGGCAAGGGAACGGGCCGGAAGTTGTGGTCGTGCTCGGTTTCTCGCACCGGGTGCCGTTCGAGGGGGTGGCCTGGCTGGATACCGATGCCATCCGCACCCCGCTGGGGGATATCGCTTCCGACCGCTCGTTCATGGAACGGGTACGGGACCGGCTGCCAGGCGTTTTCTTCGACGTCGACTTGCATGATGGCGAGCATTCGGCGGAAAACCAGCTTCCCTTCCTTCAGGTCGCTGTGCCGGGGGTGCCCGTGGCGGTCGGCCTGATCGGCGGACACGCTGCCGGCCAGCCGGAGGCGCTGGCGGGCGCGGTGCGGGCGGCTGCTGCCAGGCGGCGGCTGTTCGTGCTGGCCAGCACGGATCTGCTGCATGATGCCGATTATGACCGGGTGCGGGCCAGCGATGCGCGCACCCTGGGCATGATAGAAAGACTTGATTCGGAGGGGCTGAATAGGGCATGGTCATACGGGACGCAGATATGCTGCGGCATCGGGCCGGTACTGGTCGCGCTGGAATCGGCGCGTCTGGCCGGTTGCCGGCATGGCCGGCGGCTATTCTACTGCAACAGCGGGGATATCGATCCATCAGGCCGCGGCCAGTGGGTGGTCGGCTACGGCTCGGTGGTGTTTGCATGCGATGATAAGGATTAACGCTCAACGAAAGGCATGGCAATGGAATTGACGCAACAACAAAAGGCAACGGTCACCGCCTGGGTGGGGGAAGGATGCGGGCTTTCGGAGATCCAGCGCCGGATCACCAGCGAGTTCAGTCTGCGGCCTACTTTCATGGATGTGCGATTCCTGATACTGGATCTCGGGCTTGAGATCAAGGACGCCACCGCCAGCCGCTCGAAAAAGGCGGTCGAGGACGACGAGCCCCAGGACGGGACGGATGACGCCGATGAGGGCGTGATGCCGGAGGATGCTCCTGGTGGCATTGGCGGCGTAGCGGTCGAGGTCGACCGCCTGATCAAGCCGGGTGCGCTGATCAGCGGGACCGTGGTCTTCAGCGACGGCATGACGGCCACTTGGATGCTGGACCAGTCCGGGCGGCTGGCACTGGATCCCGCTCAGCCCGGTTATCGTCCGGGCCCCGAGGATATTAAGGGTTTCCAGCGTGCGCTACAGCAAGAGATGATGAAGAAGGGGTACTAGTGTCATGCCAAGGCCGATCAGGCTGATCGCGACGGATCTGGACGGGACGCTCGACGGCAACGGTTGCTCGATCACGCGCTACCAGGATTTTGCCGAGCGGCTGGATCGGTACAAGCAGCGCTACGGAACGGAGTGGGTCGTCTGCACGGGGCGTTCGCTGCATGGCTTTGAATCGGCGATGAAACCCCTGAAGACGCTCGGGATAGAGCCGGAATACGTGATCGTGCACCATGCGTACATCTACCGTCGGGGGCGTTTTGGCTACTGGCCGCATCTGTTTTGGAACGCGGCCATCCGTTTCCAGGTATGGTCGAGCGCGCTGTACCTGCGCGGGGCGCTGAACGAGTGGCATCGCATGGTACGGGGGATGAGCGATCATGTCACGACCGTGTTCCATCGGAGCAACCGCCTCTGCCTGCGGTTCCGCACCGAGGAGGCCGCGGCGGCCGCAGCGGCACTGCTGCGCGAGAAAGCCGCTGTTTTCAAGCTTTTGCGTGTGTTCCACTACATGCTCGAAGTGGATGTGCGCACCGTTCCCTACACCAAGGGCATGGCGCTTAGCGAGCTGGCGCAGCATCTTGGAGTCCGGAATGCCGAGATCCTGGCGATCGGCAACGGGCATAATGACATCAGCATGCTCGACGGGGAGGCGGCGGGAGCGACAGGGTGCCCCGGTAATGCGGAAACAGATGTCATGCAGACCGTGCATCTCCGTGGCGGGCATGTGGCGGAAGCACGCAAACTGGATGGCGTGATCGAGGTACTCGATGCCTGGCTGGAGGGTACCGTGAAAAGTGCGCTTCCCGAGTGGTGGACCCCCAGCAAGCAGCAGCAGAACCCGAAATCAATGGGCCGGCGGATGAATCATCCGGGTCGGCAACAGCAAGCGCAATCGCCGCGGATGGCGTTATGGCTGGGTGTTCTGGCGGTCTACACGGTGCTGGTTGTGTTCGCCAGCTTCGAGGTGTTTCCC
The DNA here is from genome assembly GCA_020048935.1 of bacterium. Classification (GTDB taxonomy): domain Bacteria; phylum Verrucomicrobiota; class Kiritimatiellia; order UBA8416; family UBA8416; genus UBA8416. Next base: position 5,024 of record JAIFLS010000072.1, read on the forward strand.
TCTTCCATTTCCGGCCTGATCATGAACCCGTTCACGCTGGTGGCGGGGCTGGTGGAGCGGTTGATGCAGATACTGGGGTTGTAGTTCGGGGCAGTGGGGGCGATTAGGATTAGGATCACGATAACGATCACGATAACAATTGGGATGATATGAGAACCGGATTCGTGGGTGGCGGGAAAATGGCGGAGGCTCTGCTTTCGGGTATTTTGGCGCAGAAGGTCTGCACGGCAGATGAGGTGCTGGTCAGCGACCGTGATGCGGGGCGTCGGCAGTGGCTGTGTGATCGCTTCGGGGTGGAGACGCTCGATCGGAACCTTGCGGTGGTGGAGCGCAGCGAGGCGGTGATCCTGGCGGTCAAGCCGCAGGATCTGGATGCGGTGCTCGACGAACTGGCTCCGGCCGCGTCCGGTCGGCTGTTCGTGTCGATCGCCGCTGGTCGGCGTCTGGCCTATTTCGAGGCGCGCCTGATTGGTAGCCGGGTGCTGCGGGTGATGCCGAACCTGGCCTGCCAGGTGGGCGAGGGCATGAGTGTCTACTGCGGTGGCAAGGATGCAACCGACGCGGATACCAGGCTGGTCCGGAGGATTCTCGAAAGCTGCGGTCGGGTGCTGGAACTGGACGAATCGTTCTTCGATGTGGTCACCGCTCTGAGCGGTTCCAGTCCTGCGTACTTTGCCTATGTCGTGCAGTCGCTGGTCGATGCGTCCGTCGCCAGCGGCATGGCACCGGCAATCGCGATGGAACTGGCTTTGCAGACCATGCGCGGCGCGGCGACGGTCATGCTGCAGGGCGGTGTAGCCCCTGTCGATTTCATGGCCAGCGTGGCGTCCAAGGGAGGGACCACGGCCGCCGGCCTGGCCGTGCTCGAAAGCAGCGATCTGCGGGCCGTCCTGAAGGCGACGCTCGATGCGGCGGCACGGCGCAGCACCCAGCTAAGCTCCTGATCGATCCGGTCAGGCGGACAGGCGGATGGCGGTCTGCACGGCCGCTGTCAGGCTTTCGGGCGAGGCCTTGCCCTGCCAGGCGATGTCGAAGGCGGTGCCGTGATCGACGGAGGTCCGCACCAGCGGCAGCCCGAGCGTGACGTTGACCCCGGTCTCGAACGCCAGCATCTTGAATGGGATCAACCCCTGGTCATGGTACATCACGATGTAGGCGTCAGTCTTCTCCCGCATGGACGGGATGAAGGCGGTATCCGGCGGCAGCGGGTCGCTGACCTGTAGGCCGTCCGCTCGGGCCGCCAATACCGCTGGCAGGATCAGTCGCTGTTCCTCGTCGCCGAACAGGCCGTGTTCGCCCGCGTGGGGATTCAGCCCGCATACGGTCAGGCGCGGGGTTGGCCTGCCGAAACGCCTCATGGCGGCGTCCGCCAGCCGGATGACCTCGCCGATGCGCGACACGGTCAGCTCCGAAGCCACCCGGGCAAGGGCGATGTGCGTCGTTGCCAGGCAGACGTTGATGCCGGGGGATGCCATCATCATGCAATAGCGCCGGGTCCCGGTCAGTGCGGCCAGCATCTCGGTATGCCCCGGATAGGGAACCCCGGCAAGCTGAAGCGCCTCCTTGTGCAGCGGGGCCGTCACCACCGCCCGGATCCATCCCTGCTGCACCGCCTGCACCGCCAATTGCACGTAGCGGAAGGCGGCGGCCCCGCAGGCGGACTGCACCACCCCCGGCGTTACCGCCTCCGCCTCCGGTATGCCACAGTCCGCCACGAGCGGGGCATCTCCCGGCAGCAAGCCATTGGCCAGCAGGTCGCCAACCGGCACCACGTCCGCCTCGAACGGGATCCCGCAGGCCCCGGAAACCCGCCGCAGCAGGGCGGCGCTGCCGAAGACCACCGGACGGCAAAGGCCCGTTACCGCAGGCAAGCGCAGCACCCGCAGGCACAGCTCGGGACCGACCCCCGCCGCATCGCCCATCGTGATCCCGATCACTGCCCCCGGGCCGGTTCCGCTCTTGACTGTCCTGTCCGCCTCGCTCACTCTGACCTCGCTTGCTGCATTCCCGCAAATGAACCGCCATCAAGCTACCCCGAAGCAAGGACGGACGTCAAGCGGGCAGCAACAGCGTTTACAGGTTGATAATTGCGCGGCGAAGGCTTAGTCTGCTGCCCATGCCTGAAATCAAACTCGATATTGCCGGTATCAAGGCGATTCTTGAAGCCAATGCCGCCGCGTACGCGCCGGATGTCACGACCGACGAGATCGGCCACGTGACTGCTATCGGAGACGGCATCGCGCATGTGGATGGCCTGCCCGGCGTCATGTCCGAGGAGATGGTGCTCTTCCCGAATGATGTCTACGGCGTGGTCATGAACCTGGAGCGCCGGAATGTCGGTGTGATCGTGCTGGGTAACGGCATGCGCATCGAGGAAGGCGACGTTGTCAAGCGCACGCGCCGCGTGCTGGAAGCGCCGGTCGGCGATGCCTTGCTGGGTCGTGTCGTCACCCCGCTCGGCTTGCCGATCGACGGGCAGGGACCGCTGCCGAAGACCGAGACCCGCCTGGTGGAAACCGACGCGCCGGGCATTGCCGAGCGCGAATCGATCCATGTCCCCTTGCAGACCGGCCTCAAGGCGATCGATGCCATGACCGCCATCGGCCGTGGCCAGCGCGAGCTGATCGTCGGCGACCGCCAGACCGGCAAGACGACCCTCGCCATTGACGCGATCATCAACCAGGCCGCCACCGGCGTCAAATGCGTCTACGTCGCTATCGGCCAGAAGATGTCGACCATCGTCAACGTGGTCGAGACCCTGCGCGCGGCCGATGCCTTGCGCCACACCATCGTGGTGGCCGCGACCGCGGGCGATCCGGCCCCGTTGCAGTATATCGCCCCCTTTGCCGGCTGCTGCATGGCGGAATTCTTCCGCGACCGCGGCGAGGATGCCCTGATCGTCTACGACGATCTCTACAAGCACGCCGTGGCCTACCGCGAGATCTCGCTGCTGCTGCGCCGCCCGCCCGGCCGCGAGGCCTTTCCCGGCGATATCTTCTATCTGCACAGCAGGCTGCTCGAGCGCGCCGGACGCCTGGCCAGGCACCAGGGCGGCGGCTCGCTGACCGCCCTGCCGATCGTGGAGACCAAGGAAGGCGACTATTCGGCCTACATCCCGACAAACCTGGTCTCGATCACCGATGGCCAGATCTACCTCGAACCGGACCTTTTCCACCAGGGCTTCCGCCCCGCGATCAACGTCGGCCTCAGTGTCTCGCGCGTGGGTAGCAATGCCCAGATCAAGGCGATGAGGCAAGTGGCGATCAAGCTGCGCATGGACCTGGCACAATACCGCGAGGTGGCCTCCTTCGCCCAGTTGACCACCGACCTGGACAAGGCCACGCTCAAGCAGCTCCATCGCGGTGAACGGCTCTCCGAGATCCTCAAGCAGCCGGCGGGCACCCCGCTGCCGGTCGAGAAGCAGGTCTGTATCATGTGGGCTGCGATGAACGACTGGCTCGACGATATCGCCCTGGCCGACATTGCCCGCTTCGAGCACGAGTGGTTCCGCCTGCTCGACGGGGCCTATCCCGCTATCGGCCGCGCGATTGCCGGGACCGGCGAGCTTTCAAAGGAGACCGTAGGCGACCTGACGACATCCCTGACCGCGTTCAAGACGGCGTTCGTCCCCACCGAGGCGGCCGTGATGTTCGACCGCAAGCGTGTCGTCCCTCCGATGGAACACCACGAGACACGCCTGATGACCACCGCCGTGCAATCCGGCAGCCCTCCTCACGTTTAACGGACATTAACCCCGCAGAGGCGGATCCAGTATCATGGCAACAGCGTTATCAGACATCAAGCGCCGCATCGGCACCACGGCGCAGATCCGCAAGGTCACCAGCACCCTGCAGAAGGTCGCCGGCGCTAAACTGGTCCAGGAGCAGCGGCGCATCGCCAATGCCGACGAATATACTGGACGCCTGCTGGACCTGCTGCACCTGGCCGAACGCGGCCTGCCGTCCGGCGCGTTGTCCCACCCGTTGATGCAGCCCCGGGCGGGTGGCAATGCCATCGCGCTGCTTGTGTTCGGCGCTGATCGCGGCCTGTGCGGCACGTTCAACGCCGTCCTGATGACGGCGGTCTCGACGTTTGTCGAGCAGCACCGTGACGCTACGGTGCATCTCCTGATGAGTGGCAAGGTGCCCTACAAACGGGCTGTGCGCCAGCAGTTCGCCCCGCTGGAGTGGGTCGAGCAGATCGACGGGCTGGCTGATCGCATGATGGCGGCCTTCGGCAGCGGCATGTACCGCGACGTGCATCTGCTTTACTGGGATTTCATCACCCGCGGGCGGCAGGCGATTACCGTACGGCAACTGCTGCCGGTCACCGCCCTTGATCACACCTCCAGTGCGGCGGCACCCGCCGCCCTTGTCTCCCCGCCGATCGAGCCTTCCCCGCAGGCGTTGATCGACAGCCTGCTGCCGGAATACGTCCGCCGCGCGATCCATGACGCCTTTCATAAGAGTGCCGCCTCGGAACATGCCCAGCGCCAGCTCGCGATGAGCCGTGCCGCCGACAATGCCGGCGAGATGCTCGCGGGCCTGCGCAAGCGCTACAGCCGCCTGCGCCAGGAAAACATCACCACCGAAATGCTCGAAATCGTCGCGGGCATGTACCGCTAGGAAAGGAAAACATGGCAAACGGGAAAGTCGTCCAGATCATCGGGCCGGTCGTTGATGTGCAGTTCTTCGATGAGCACCTGCCCGCGCTGCACCACGCCCTACGCATCCGCCGCCCCGGGCAGGATCTGGAAATCACCCTGGAGGTCGAGGAGCACCTCGGCGAGGGCGTCGTGCGCTGCATCGCCATGTCCTCGACTCGCGGGCTGGCGCGCGGTATCGCCGTGGTGGACACGGGCGGCACCATCAGCATCCCCGTCGGCGAGGCCTGCCTGGGGCGGGTGGTCAACCTGCTCGGCCAGCCGGTCGATGGCGAGGGGCCGATCAACAGCATCCGCTTCGATTCCATCCACAAGGCCCCGCCACCCTTTGACCAGCAGGTGCCCGCGATCGAGTTCTATGAGACCGGCATCAAGGCCATGGACCTGCTGGCCCCGTTCCCGCGCGGCGGCAAGATCGGGCTCTTCGGCGGGGCCGGTGTCGGCAAGACCATGCTGATCATGGAACTGATCCGCAACATCACCACCGAGCATGGCGGACGGGCGGTCTTTGCCGGCGTCGGCGAGCGTACCCGCGAAGGCAACGACCTCTGGCAGGAGATGAAGGCCTCGGGCGTGCTGCGTGATACGGTGCTGGTCTTCGGCCAGATGAACGAACCGCCCGGCGCGCGCCTGCGCGTGGCGCTGGCTGGCCTGACGCACGCCGAGTATTTCCGCGACACCGTGCGGCAGGACGTGCTGCTGTTCATCGACAACATCTTCCGTTTCGTCCAGGCCGGTGCCGAGGTCTCCGCCCTGCTGGGCCGCATGCCCTCGGCGGTGGGCTACCAGCCGACGCTCGCCAGCGAGATGGGCAGCCTGCAGGAACGCATCACCTCCACCAAGCGCGGGGCCATCACCTCCGTCCAGGCGGTCTACATCCCTGCCGACGACATCACCGATCCCGCCCCCGCCACCACCTTCGCGCATCTGGACGCCACGGTCGTGCTCAGCCGCAAGATCGTGGAGATGGGCATCTACCCCGCCTTCGACCCGCTATCCTCCTCGTCAAACATCCTCGCCGCCGACATCGTCGGCGAGGATCACTACCGCACCGCCCAGGAAGTCCGCCGCATCCTGCAGCGCTACGCGGAGCTGCAGGATATCATCACCATCCTCGGGGTCGAGGAACTGCCCGACAGCGACCGCGAGATCGTGCTGCGGGCCCGCCGTATCCAGCGGTTCCTCTCGCAGCCGAATTTCGTGGCCGAGCAATTCACCGGCATCCCGGGCCAGTACGTGCCGGTGGCCGAGACCATCGAGGCGTTCAAGGCGATCTGCGATGGCAAGTACGACACCGTTCCCGAGCAGGCTTTCATGATGACCGGTGGCATGGACCAGGTGCTTGAGAACGCGAGGAAGATGGAGGCGGAATGAGCCAACCGCTACAGTTGAAGGTCATCCTGCCGGAGGCTTCCGTGCCGCCGCGCACGATCCAGGGGATCGACGTGCCGGCCGCCGATGGACGGTTGACGGTTCTGGCCGGGCACCAGCCGCTGATCGCCGCCCTGGTGCCGGGCATGGCAATCGTCACCACGCCGGATGGCGCACGCGAAAACTGGCGTATCAGTGCCGGTGCCCTGCAGATGGAAGGCGACACCGCCATCCTGCTGGTGAGGGAGGCGACGTTGGTGGGAGAGCGTGGAGGTTGAGCATCGGGGGGTGATAACTGAGGAAGAATTGAATCGAACATCCAACATCCAACGTCCAACATCCAACGCCCAAGCCTGGGAGTCTATCCTTGGATTGTTGGTTGTTGGATGTTGGTTGTTGGGCGTTGAAAAGAATTGAATTTACAGGCAGGGAATGTCATGAAAAGAAAAATGCTTCGTAACAAGGCCCTGCAAGGGCTGCTGATAACCCTGGCCTGTACGGCGGCCGTCACGGCGCTATGGCTGTTCGGCTCGCTGGATACGCTTGAGTTCAAGACGCTCGACGCGCGGTTCCGCCGCCTGCCGCCCTGGGATGCCGCGCAGGGCACGCCGGCCAATATCTCCATGGTGCTGATCGACCAGACCAGCCTGGAAATGGTCTCGCGCACGATCCATCACGGCTGGCCATGGCCGCGCGAGTTCTACGCCAAGATGATCGGCTTCCTTCACCAGGCCGGTGCCCGCGCCGTCGTGTTCGATATGTATTTCTCCGAACCCGACAACGACCGTCCGGAGATCAGCGGCGCGGATTCCGATGCCGCCCTCGCCGCCGCGACGCAGTTCGCCTCGAACATCGTCCACTCCTACGTGCTGTACAGGAAGGGGGAAGACGTTCCCATCGAGAAGCGCGACGCTATCAAGCGGATGTCGGCGCTCGATGGTGACGGGCTTGATCATGTGCCCGCCCTGCGCCGCTACAGCACCGGGGCACTGCCCACAAACGTGCTGACCGAGGCGGCCGCCGCCATCGGCTTCGCCACCCAGGAACCCGAAAGCGACAACATCTTAAGACGGCAGGCCCTGCTGGCACGGTTCGAGGATAGGTTCGAGGATACCGTCGTCAAAAGCCAGGCGTTGGCGGCCACGGGATTCCTGCGTCCCGGCGACGCCCTGCGACTGGAGCCCGGCCGCCTGCGTATCGGGGCCGACTCTATCGCGATTGATGCGTCCGCCACCGCCTTCCTGCACTGGTATCGCCCGCCTGCGGACCGTACCAGCCCGTTCGACCACCATATCGCCTACAACATCTTGCGTGCCGTCATCCGGCAGGACGCCGGCATGGATCCCCAAATACCGCCCGGCACCTTCAAGGACCGGATCGTGTTCATTGGCTCGACCGCGACCGGATCGTTCGACGATTGGGCCACACCACTCACAAACTCCATCCCGGGGATCGAGATCCAGGCCACCGCGCTGGCCAACCTGCTGCGGGGCGAGTCCGTCGCGCGCGTGCCGCGCTCGGTGACCTTCCTGCTGATCCTGCTGCCCGCCCTTGTCACCGCCGCCGCCGCCAACCTGGGGCGGCGGCATACCACGATCGTGATCGCGGTTCCCATCCTGCTGCTGGCCGCCATCGCTACTGGCGGCTTTGCCGCACTCGCCCGCGCGGATTGGTTTGTCGAGATCATCCCGCCCGCCCTGGGCGTGCTGGCCACGTTCATGGTCGCCAACCTGACCAACTACCTGACCGAGCGGCGGCACAGCCGCATGGTGCGCGGTATCTTCGAGCATTACCTCGACAGCAGTGTCGTCGAGAGTCTGATCGCGGATCCCGAAAAAGTCCGGCTCGGTGGCGAGCGTCGCGAATGTACCGTCCTGTTTACCGATGTGGCCGACTTTACCACGACCTCCGAATCACTCTCGCCCGAGCAGGTCGTGCAATTCATGAACATCTATCTCGATGCCATGACCGACATCATCATCGAGGAGGGCGGCTTCGTGGACAAGTACATCGGCGACGAGATCGTCGCCGTGTTCGGCGCCCCCAATCCTTTACCCGACCACGCCGCCCGCGCCTGCCGTGCCACGCTGCGCATGGCCGAGAAGGTCAAGACCCTGCAGCCCGCCTTCAAGGAGGCTGGCTGCCGCACAACGATCTTCGCCCGCACCGGCATGTGTACCGGCGAGGTGGTGATCGGCAACATGGGATCCGAAAGCCGCATGAACTATACGGCCATGGGCAACACTATGAACCTGGGTGCGCGCATCCAGGGAATTACCAAGATGTACGGGGCGATGGTCTTCGTCAGCCAGAGCACGGCGGACGCTGCTGGTAAAGGCGAATTCGTCTTCCGCGAGGTCGATGCCGTCCGCGTCAAGGGTAAGACACAAGCCGAGCACATGATCGAGCTGCTCGGGGCCAACACGCCCGGACACCCGTTCGCCGACGCTGTCATGCGCTATGCCGAGGCTCTTGCCGCCTACCGCCAGCGGCAATGGGACCGGGCTCTTGCGCAACTGGCTCCGCTCGTGGAGCAGGGCGACGGCCCCGCCATCAAGCTCGCGGCCCGCTGCCGCGACTACCGGCAGACACCGCCGCCCGCCGACTGGGACGGCGTGACCAATATGCTGACAAAATAACGTGGCGAATACCACGTCTTTAATCAGCAGACTTCGTGGCGATCAGGGTCTCTCCCGAAAGGCGTATGGGAACACAGGTGGCCAGGGTGTTTCGCGGTAAAGGAGTTCCTGGTATGCGTACCGGAAGGTATTGGCTGGTCCAGCCAACGGTATCCCGCTTAGACCGCTCGACCAGGATCGTGACGGGCTTCCCGATGAAGGTGCTGGCGAAATCGCGGCGTTTGGCCTTGCCGATGGCGATCAGTTCTGCGGCCCGCTGCTTCTTGGTGGCGGTGGGAATCTGATCCGGCATCTCGGCTGCCGGGGTTCCTCGCCTCGGGCTATAAGGGAAAACGTGCAGATTGCTGAAGGGCAGGGCACGGACCAGCTCTAGCGTGTTCTGGAATGCCCGGTCGTCCTCGCCCGGGAAGCCGACAATCACGTCTGTCCCGAGTCCGAGATCCGTCATTCTGGCGACAGCGTACTCGACCGTCTCCCGGAACCGGGCGGCTGTGTAGCGGCGGCGCATGCGCTGCAAAACCCCGCCATCGCCGCTTTGCAGCGGCAGATGCAGGAAACGGCACAGCTTTTTCGAGACCGCCATGAAGTCGATGACCTCGCGCTCGACGGTTGTCGTCTCGATCGACCCGATGCGGATCCGATCGAGGCCGTCGATCAGTTCGGTACGCTCGAGCAGGTCGATCAGGCTGTGGGGCGGGGAGTGGTAGCACCCGAGGTTGGCTCCTGTGAGGGTGATTTCGCGGTACCCGGCATCGACGAGCCGATGGATATCCGCCAGGATATCCGGCAGAGGCCGACTGACCGGATTGCCACGTGTTTCGGGCACAATGCAATAGCTGCAACGGAAATCGCAGCCGTCTTGGACCTTGACGATTCCGCGTGTTGTGGCGAAGATCGCGGTCATGGCGACTTCCTCCTGGCCTGATTCTTCGCCGAGGCTCGGGCTGGGCCGCAGCCCGAATCCGGACGCGAGCTGTTCCGGCAGGCTGAATTTCTGTGCCTGCCCGGCGATCAGATCCGCCCCGGTGGCCGCTTTCAAGGCATCTCCGTCATGCTCCACGGCGCAACCGGCCAGGACGACCCGCCGGGCACCCTCGCGCCGCAGTCGGCGAGCCCAGCGGGCGCAGTCGCGTTCGGCGTGGTGCGTGATGGTGCAGGTGTTGATCACGACGGCATCGCAAGGGCCGCCTGCCTCCGTCACCCGCCAGCCGGCCGCCTCGAACTGGGCTGCAATCCGGGCGGTTTCCGCCTGGTTAAGCCGGCACCCGATGGTCTTGAAGCTTACCGTCGGCATAAGTAACATTAGTCAAACCTCTTCGCTCATCACTGTAGCCCGCTCGCGCCGCGAGCGCGGCTTCTGCGTTGTAAGCGAACGGTTGTTTGCCTAACACGCGAGGATTTGCGAAATCGTAGGCTCATCCCGTTGCCTCAGTTGCGGCGCAACTGGGCCACCTCAACGTTTCCCCCTTGTTTATGACACGGCTGCGGCCGGGGGCCTTACTCCAAGATTGCGCCGGTGCTGGCGTTGCGGACCAGTTTGGCGTAGCGGGTGAGGTAGCCGGTAACGGCGCGCGGCGGCGGCGGGACAAACGCCGCCTGGCGCCGGGCGATGGTTTCCTCGTCCAGGCAGACCTGCAGCGAACGCTCGGGGATGCTGAGCCGGATCCGATCGCCGTCCTCGATCAGGGCGATCAGTCCGCCTTCGGCCGCCTCGGGGGAGACGTGTCCGATACAGGCGCCGCGGGTGCCGCCGGAGAATCGCCCGTCGGTAATCAGCGCGACGCTCTCGCCCAGGCCCTGCCCCATGATGTAGGATGTCGGGGCCAGCATTTCCTGCATGCCGGGACCGCCCTTGGGACCCTCGTAGCGGATGACCACGACATGCCCGGGCTTGACCTTGCCGGCGAGGATGCCTTCGCAGGCCTCATCCTGGGAATTGAAGGTGATCGCCTTGCCCTCGAAGGTCTGCATGCTGGCGGCCACGCCAGCCTTCTTGACCACCGCGCCCGCCCGGGCCAGGTTGCCGTGCAGGACGGTCAGGCCGCCGTCGGCCGAGTAGGGATTATCCAGGCCATGGATAACCGCCGGATCCTTGACGGTCGCGCGGGAGACATTCTGCCAGATGGTCTTGCCGGTAACCGTGATACAATCCTTGTGCAGCAGTCCCTTGATCGCGCCGATGGTGCGCAGGATGGCGCTGATCCCGCCGGCCCGGTCCACGTCCTCCATATGGAAAGGCGATGAAGGCGAGACCTTGCAGATGTTCGGGCATTTGCCGGAAATCGCGTTGATGCGGTCAAGGTTATAGCTCACGCCGGCCTCGTGGGCGATGGCGAGGGTGTGGAGCACGGTGTTGGTGCTGCCGCCCATGGCCATGTCGAGCGCGAAGGCGTTGTCGATCGATTTCTCCGTGACGATCTCGCGCGGCAGCGGTCCGCCCGCCAGAGCCATCTCCACAATGCGTTTGGCGGCCTTGCGGTAGAGCGTCTTGCGCTGCGGGTCGACGGCCAGGACCGAGCCGTTGCCGGGCAGGGCGAGGCCGATCCCCTCGCAGAGGCAGTTCATGGAATTGGCCGTGAACATGCCCGAGCAGGAACCGCAGCCCGGGCAGGCGTTCTCCTCGATACAGGTCAGCTCGCTGTCGTTGATCTTCTTCATGCCGTGGGCGGCGACACCTTCGAAGACGCTGATCAGGTCAACGACCTTGCCGTCGGGCGTCCTGCCTGCGGCCATCGGCCCGCCGCTGACGAACAGGGTCGGGATATTGGCGCGCATGGTCCCCATGATCATTCCGGGGACGATCTTATCGCAGTTCGGGATGCAGATCACGGCATCGAAACAGTGCGCCTTGAGCATGGATTCCACCGAATCGGCAATGATCTCGCGCGACGGCAGGGAGTACTTCATCCCGGCATGGCCCATGGCGATACCGTCGCAGATACCGATCGTGTTGAACTCGAAGGGCACGCCGCCCGCTTTCTCGATCTCGCGCTTGATCAGCTTGGATACCTGGTCGAGATGGGCGTGGCCGGGAATGATCTGGTCATAGGAATTACAGACGGCAATGAAGGGTTTTAAGAAATCGCCGGATTTCACGCCGGTTGCCCGGAGCAGGCTGCGATGCGGGGCCCGTTCCCATCCTTTTTTGATCTGGTCGCTGCGCATGGTCGCTATCCTTTCGAAGTACCGTTGATTAAAAACGGATGAAAACTAACATGAAAAGTACCGGAATGCAACCGTAGCAGTTGACGCGGGGCTGACATTCTGGTTTGCTTGGGACTTCAACGTTGGCCACAACCGGCGCAAGGCCGGTGGGCGGCATTGAAGCAACAGGGAATGCGGATGCGAAAAATCGGTGAGATTGAACAGGCGGACCGGGCGGCGGTATTCTCGGATTACCTTTACGCGCAGGGGATCGCGACCTCGGTGGAGCGGACGGATGCCGGCGCGGGCGAGCTCTGGGTGCATGACGAAGGCACGCTGGAAGCGGCGCGTGCCGCCTTGTCCTCATATCTCGAGGATCCGGGGCACTCACGCTATGCCGCCGCCGGTAAGGCGGCCGATGAACGACGGCGTGAGCAGAAGCGCCAGCAGGCCGGATCCCAGCGGAACCTCTATGACCGCCGCCACATCCTGGGCGGCCGTTTCTGGCGAGGGGTGCCGCTGACCCGTCTGCTGATCGTCCTGAGCGTGGCGGCCACGGTCTTCGGCGGCCTCGGCAGTGGAACGCGGCTGGAACAGTGGCTGTCGATCACCGAATACACGGTGGGTGAGGGCGGTCCGGTCTTTGATAAGGCTTTGCCGGAAATCGCGCATGGCCAGGTCTGGCGCTTGCTGACTCCCATTTTCCTGCATGCGGCAATGGCTGGCGGTTTCGGGTTCCTGCATGTGTTGTTCAATATGCTCTGGTTGCGGGATCTGGGCGGGATGATCGAAAACGCACAAGGACCATTCGGGCTGCTGCACAAGGTGGTGGTGATCGGGATGTTTTCCAACTTGCTGCAGTTGGCGTTTGGAGGCCCGTCCTTCGGAGGGATGTCCGGCGTGGTGTTCGGGCTGCTCGGCTACATCTGGGTACGGGGGCGCCTGGACTTGACCAGCGGTCTTTATGTGCACAACCAGACCATGATGATGATGACATTCTGGTTTTTCATTTGCCTGACCGGGACGATGGGGGCGATCGCCAATGCGGCGCATGCCGGTGGCTTGTTCGCCGGCATGGCATGGGGATGGCTGGCGGCCCGGCGGGTCAATACAAGACGGTGAGAGTATAAACAAGCAAGCCACACGGGGCTCCGGGCGAAAATGAATTGGTAACTGGAGAAAAACCGAATCGAACATCCAACGCCCAAGTTGGGGAGTCTTTACTTGGATGTTGGGCGTTGGATGTTGGTTGTTGGGCGTTGAAACGAAACAAGGTAAATGGAGGTTGGAATGATGCGAGTAACGGTGGTGCTGAGTAAACTGGTTTTGGTGGGCTTGTTCCTGGTGGCAGCCCCTTGCGGGGTATGTGCGCAGGATGATACCGACCGGCAGATTGATGATCTGAAAAAAGCCTTCGAGGAAATCACCGAATCATTCCGTCAACGGATGAGCGAGTTGGAGCAGAAGGGCGAGGCTGAGCGTAAGGCGATTGCCGACGAGCGCGATGCGGTGGTGGCCGAGCGCGATGCCGGACGGGTGCAGGTTGAAAACCTGCAGGGGACGATCAAGACGCTGGAGTCCCATCTGGCGGAGCGGGAGGCGGAACTGGCTGCGTTGCGCGGGGCACAGGCAGGTAGCCTGGAAGCGTTGCGTGTCAAGGACGGCGATATTGCCCGCCTGCAGGATGCGCTGGTCGAATCGCAGCAGGGGAATGCGCGCGAGCGGTTCGCTCTGGCCTACAACCTGGGCAGCGTCTACAAGGCGGCGCGCCAGTACGACCGGGCGGAAGCACAGTTCCTGAAGGCACTGGAGATGAAGGCCGACGATGCGGCCCTGCACTACAACCTGGGGATCCTTTACGACGACAATCTCGGGAATGACAAGAAAGCCCGCCAGCATTACGAAAGGTTCCTGGAGCTCGCACCCAATGATCCGGACGCGCCGAACGTGATCAAGTGGCTGAAGGAACTGTAGCCCGCTCGCGCCGCGAGCGCGGCTTCCGCGTTGTAAGCTAACGGTTGGCTGGTAAGCACGGCAGTTGGCGTAATCGTAAGCGCAATCCCGTGGCCTCGGTTGCGGCGCAACCGGGCTACTGCGGCATCCAACGCAAAGAAAAGACCGGCACGGGGAGTCCCGTGCCGGCCTTCTTTTGCCGGTGTTGCCTGGCTGTTTACACCAGTCCCTGGTCGAGCATCGCGTCGGCTACCTTGACGAAGCCGGCGATGTTGGCACCGGCGACGTAGTTGCCGGCGAAGCCGTACTCTTCCGAGGCCGCCACGCACTGCTCGTGGATGGCCACCATGATCTTGTTCAGCTTGCTGTCCACCTCCTCGCGCGGCCATTTCATCATGGTCGCGTTCTGCGACATCTCCAGCCCGGACGTGGCAACCCCGCCCGCATTGGCCGCCTTGCCCGGTCCGTAAAGTATCCGCTTCTCGACAAACAGGTCGACCGCTTCCGGTGCGCTCGGCATGTTGGCACCTTCGGAAACCAGCATGCAGCCGTTCTTGAGAAGGGCCTTGGCGTCCTCGCCGCTGATCTCGTTCTGCGTGGCGCTCGGGAAGGCGCAGTCGCAGGGGATGTCCCACGGGCGCTTGTTCTCGTAGTATTTCGCGCGGAAGTGATCGGAGTACTCCTTGATCCTGCCGCGGCGGACGTTCTTCAGCTCCATCACCCAGGCGAGTTTCTCGGGCGTGATGCCATCCACATCGTGGATCGTGCCGGTCGAATCCGACAGCGATACGCACTTGCCGCCGAGCTGGTTGACCTTTTCCACCGTGTACTGCGCCACGTTTCCGGAGCCCGAAACCACGCAGGTCTTGCCTTCCAGGCTGTCGCCGCGCGTCTTGAGCATCTCCTGGGCGAAGTAGACGCAGCCGTAGCCGGTCGCCTCGGGACGGATCAGCGAGCCGCCCCAGCTCAGGGACTTGCCGGTGAGCACGCCGGTGAACTCGTTGCGCAGGCGCTTGTACTGCCCGAACATGTAGCCGATCTCGCGGCCACCGACACCGATATCACCCGCCGGCACGTCGGTCTGTGCACCGATATGGCGCTGTAGCTCGCTCATGAACGACTGGCAGAAACGCATGACCTCGGCGTCGGACTTGCCCTTCGGGTCAAAGTCAGAACCGCCCTTGCCACCGCCCATCGGCAGCGTGGTCAGCGAATTCTTGAAAATCTGCTCGAACCCAAGGAACTTCAGGATGCTCTGGTTCACGCTGGGATGGAAGCGCAGGCCGCCCTTGTACGGGCCCAGTGCGCTGTTGAACTCGAAGCGGAATCCGCGGTTGACATGCACGTTGCCCTGGTCATCCATCCACGGCACACGGAATATGATCTGCCGCTCCGGTTCGCAGATGCGCCCCAGGATGTTCTCCTCGACATATATCGGATTCTTCTCGATCACCGGTTCCAATGATCCGAGAACCTCCTGCACCGCCTGCAGGAACTCCGGCTCACCGGCATTGCGTTTTTTGACCAGTTCAAGTGCTTCACGTACCGTGGACATCTCAACTCCTTCCGCTTGCGTTCCCTGTACTTTCCAGCGTTCATTACCACAATGAAAGCCGTGCAATTAGTATTGGATAATAATTGCCGTATAATCAACCGATAACGGCAGAAAAATGCATGAATAATTATGCAAGAAACGGCTTAAATGCCGTATTTAATGCATTTGCATTTATGAATAAGAGGCCCGGATTGCGGATTCAGGCCGATGCCGCCTCGCAATCCGTACGGCAGCCGGAAACGGCGGAGGGGAAATAAAGATACGTCTGAAAAGAAAAGAAAAAATAGGGACACTCTATTAAGAAAAATCGGTGTGGAAGTTTCACGTGATGTAAGCCTTCATGTAGGGCCTGAGTATCTCGACAGCCTTGGCGTACGGGGTCTCCGAAGATGTGGCATCGTAGCCAGCGTATGAACTGTAGGCTTCTCTGCGTGGATCTGGAAAGGTTTGCGACCAGCGGATTTGGTTTCAGTTGGCGCGTTCAGAAGCCAACGCCACCCCTTCCCCTTTGTGCGCTTCGTGTCCTTCGTGGTGAAAATTCCCCTTCCTGGGAACGCGAGGCTCCGCATCACTACCGTAGGAATATAGCACGCGGTCATTCAGGAATCGCGCTCCGACGCTTCATGCGGACTGCCACTGCGGACTCGGTTACAGTTGACGAATATGAAGACGCGATTCCCGGCTTGCTCCTTACCCATCAGCATTCATCAATCCCTGATAAAGTATTTTCTATTTTCGCGGTCTAACCCCGATGGAGCGCTTGAATGGCGAGCCCCTACGCCCTAAGAGGTAGGGCGCGGAGCCACACCCAATCCCCACCCCATTTTTCGCGTTTTCCCTTGTCTTGCCAATAGTGATTGAATATAATGCAATCATTCTGACATCACAAAAGGAAACCAAGAGGCTTATGAAAACATTGACACTTCGCGGAATTGATGATGAACTTGCCTCTCGGTTGGAACGGATCGCACAACAGGGGCGGGAGAGCATGAACGGAGCCATCCTCAATCTGCTGCGCGACAAACTCGGCTTGTCTAAGCCACGGTTTAGAGAAGAATACCACGACCTCGATGATCTCGCAGGCACCTGGACACAGGAAGAGGCTCGTGAATTTGATGCGGTTGTGAGCGAGTTCTCGCGCATAGACGGGGAGTTGTGGCGATGAAGCGATTCGTGATCGACACCAACATCTACTGTGCCTTCAAGAGCAATCATCCTGCCGTTGTCGCATGCTTCCGCGAAGCCGCGGAAATCGTCGTGTGCTCGACCGTTCATGGCGAACTGCTCGCCGGCTTCAAGTGCGGGAACCGCGAGCAAAACAACACGAGCGAACTTGAAGCGTTTCTCGACCGCCCACGCGTCAGTTACGTGACAACGGATGCGTCCACTGCCGAGTTTTACGCCGAAATATTCAAGCACCTCCGAGCCAAGGGAAGCCCTATCCCCACCAACGACATATGGATCGCCGCGTCTGCCATGCAGCACGGACTTGCCGTCTACACTCGCGACAAACACTTCGGCTGCATTGATGGACTGATTGTCGTCCCCTGCCAGAGCTAAGCCGCCCGCCCGGGAGGCCGGGCAAAAGCCGAACGGTGTGGAAGATTCCAGGATCGAGAATCTTCCACACCGTTCTATTAATAAAACCGCTAAACTGTTACACGTGTCCCCTACGACCTATTTCAGTGATCACCACCTTTAGGGACCCATATAGACCCAGTCGGAAGAAGAAATACCAAAGGCCTTGTACGCCTTGACGGGCGCGTTAGTCTTTAGCAATTCGTCCCCGATAAACCGAGGCGTAAATAGGGTAGGAGTATCCTCCGCCATTGTATACGCATTAGGCCAGTTGGTCCTCACGAGCCGCGGTCCGTTGTGCGATCATGAAATCGTCCAAAGGCTGGCTGTCAGACTTCCCCTGACCGCTTCAGGCGAGAACCCCGCCTTGCTGGCCGTCTCTCACCCCGCTCGCATCATAAATTGTGTGTCCCTAATTCGGACTCGAAGCCATCGATTGTCAAATTCTGGTTATATCTTGATTGTGAATTGTGAAGACCCCGTCGCCCCCTCACTCAACCCCTGCATAAAACCGATATTCTCAGACCCTAGCAGCCCCTGCTGCTCTAACTGGCGCAGAGTCGCTGACAAATCCGATTCGAGCCGTTGGAATGCCGACAGAGCACGAAGTTTCTGAAAATCATTCATGCAACCAGCGACACGCTGCACGCATAAACTATCGTTAAATCGTTTCAAGCGCCGCCCGTGCAACTGGCTGGCGATTCGCAGCAGGTCATTAAGCTTTTCTTTCGGGTCGGGAATGGTCTCAATGCGTTGTAAACTCGGTAGAGTCAACGGTACGGTACCGTTGGGGTTCCCAGCCGCATTCCGGATTGCCGCCTCGTCAGTTAGTAGCCATGCTTCCGTCATGCGAATCGGCACGACGCAAACATAGGGAGGCAATCTTGATCCATGCGGTAGAGATGCAATTGCATCCCGTATCTCGCCGTATCGGTTTTCGGGATCTGACCCATCGGAGTCGCGATGAACAAACAGAATATGACAACGATAGAGATCTAGGGCTGCCGTAATCTTCTCAATCATCGTGGAGGGTTTTCGCGGACAACGCAACAGATCCACCCATTCGACGCTCGATGGCGTCTGAGGGGTATGCTTTCGCATCAACCACTCCAGCATCGGAAGCAGGACCTTGTCCGAGGAGCCTTCACTCAACAGTGCACATTCGATAACAGCCATCGTCTACTCCGCAACAAGGGGAAGGTACATCTGGAGATCGTGGCGATCCGCGACCCGGCGTCTGCGATCTTGTGCGGCATTCACTGCTTGACGACCAACAAGTTCGTAGTAACCGCGCATCGTGTCGTCCTGTGTCGGAATTGGATTCAGATAGGCAAGTAGCTTGCCTTTCGTCACGGTTGGCTCATCGGGAAAGGCCTCCGCTCGCCAGGTTTCCGATAGATACGAGAATCGAACACTTGTGCTCAGTTTGTCACCTTCAATCAGTGGGTATGATTCCGCGACCAAGAGACAATCATCATCCGTCTCCAATACGACAGTCGGGGAGTGTGTATTAATAATGATTTGCCGTAACGGATTCGTCTCGTCCACGGGTTCGTCAGGGTCAGTGGCAATGTCACGAAGGAGTCGTAACATGCCTGGAATACGTTCCGGGTGAATGCCGTTCTCCGGTTCTTCCAGGCAAATGACCCCTTGTGACTGGGGGTCCAGTTCGAGCACCGTCAAGGCCAGAAAGCGAAGCGTGCCATCCGAAAGGGATCGGGCTGGGTGAACGGTGCCGCTTCTGTCGGTGACCTCCAGCGTAAGAGAATCCCACCTCTCGCTCCGCTCGACGTTTACACGCTGGACATCATCGAGAAGCTCGCTGAGTCTATTCGCGACCTGTGCGTAGACTCGCTGTGGATCAGCTTCATTTTGCGTTCCGCTCGACGTTGCCATCGGTGCGTGCGCCAGTTGATAGAGCGTCGAAGGAAGGTGAGCCCCGTTTGCGGCCATGTGTTGCACGGATGCGCTGATCTGGTCAGGGTTCCTTAGCGCCGCAGGCTCAAGCTGCAGTAGACGCCACGACTCCATCTCACGTTTGGCGCAAAGCACAGTCGGGTTCTCCGCCGTATTCGCGATGGACAGCGTTGTTCGGAATTGTGTGGCTGGATTGCTCGTAACCGGACGACCGCGGCTTCCTCCGTCGCCGTGCAGCTTGATTAGACGGCCCTCTGCCGTTTTCTCAGTCGAGATAAACGGCGCACTGCGATTTTTCGGTTCTACCACCCGAAGCGTCGAATTTCGCCATGACGCTTTGTTTCGCGGGAACGCCAGCAGCTTGTCCGCTTCCTTCATGGTGATCGGAACCAGTGCCTCCTTCACGATTTCAATGGGGCCGCGAGGACTAGCTTCCCCGGTCGGGCTACCAGAGCAGCGTAATTCCAGTGTATACCGCAGGAATCGGACAGTTGCCGTTGCTGTCATCCCAAGGTCATCGATGACATTCTCGGGGACAATCATCTCTGCCTCGAACAGCATTCTTTCGCTAATGTGCTCTCCGGCCCGATGAAAGATGCTTGTTGCATCCGCCCTGCTCCCCTCCTCATTGCGGACGGAAAGTGCCGCTTTCATTAGGGTTTCGGTCGCCGCCGCACTCAGAAAGCGAATCGCATCAAACAGGTTGGATTTACCTGTCGCATTGCGGCCGGCAATGCAAGTGAACAAACCAAACCGAATATCGACATCCATCAGATTCTTAAATCCAGTGACTTTAAGTCTTGTCAGCATTGCCTCGTCTCCTATGTTTCACCAAACGCGCGTGTGTTTGCCTCGTTTCCCCGCTGGCA
>JAIFLS010000026.1 GCA_020048935.1 bacterium
TTGGTCAGTTTGCAGGTCTCGATGGCGTTCATGCGTGCTCCGATTGTTCAAACCGGCGGCATCCCAGGATGAGTACCGCCGCCGTGTAAAGCCCGGCGTAAAGCAGCGTGCCAGCCAGCAGTGTCGCGGGCGTCTGCGTGCCGGTGGCCGGTGTCCAGAACCGCTGCCAGTTGGGAATGACCGCCAGCACAAGGGCGCGGGCGGCGGTGTTGGTGATCCGGGTCGCCAGCAGCCAGTCGACCGAGAGACCGGCGGCGAGCAGCAGGAAGCAGGCGACGGTGACCGATGCCGGTGTCAGCCACATTGACAGGGTCAGCGCGATGGCGGCAAACAGCAGCAGGCCGGCGGCGATCAGCAGGGCGGACGCCAGGGTCGAGGGATCCAGCGTGTAACGTACCGTACCCGTCCAGTTGCCGACGCGGTCATGGAAGCCGGTCAGCAGGGCAGCGAGGGCCAGCAGGATCGGCAGCAGGCAGAACACGGCCGTATGGAACGTAGCCCGGCGACTGGCGTCGGCAGCGGCTCCCAGCACGCAGGCCAGCACGATGCAGAGCGCGCTGCTGGCGGCAGTGGTGAGGTCGAGGTGCAGTCCGGTTTCCGGCGAGAAGGCTTCGGCGATACGTTGCGCCAGCAGGGTGGCTACGGCACAGGTGGCGGAGAAGACCAGCAGCACGAGCGCCATGCCGGCATAGCGGGCCAGGAAGAACAGCGAGGGCGAGACCGGCGTGACCAGGATCATGGCGTCGGTCCCCGAATGGCGCGCCCGTCCGGTCAGCGAGCAGGCGGCATAGGCGGCGAGGGCGATGCCGGCGACAAGCTGGAAGGCCAGCCCGCCGTCGCGTGCCAGGCGCGCGGCGCTATCGCCGAAGGTATGGGCGACCGCCAGAGGCAGCATCAGGGAGACGGACGCGACCGCCACGGTGATCAGCATGCAGACGGGGTTCCGCAGCAGGGACCGGGCATGGATGAGCGACAAGCTGTAAAACGTTCCTGTAAGATACATGCTGGCGATTCTGCCAGCTTTCCGCTTCCGCATCAATAGCCGATTGCAAATATGCAAATAGCAAATGAATGCTTGCAAGGCCTATGGTGACGGTGTAGATTACCGCCCGCTTGAACGGAGATTTTATGCCAAAAGATGACCATATTGAAATTGACGGTGTTGTTATCAAGGTGCTGCCCGCGACCATGTACCGGGTGAAGCTGGATAACGGACACGAGGTCCTGGCGCATATCTCCGGAAAAATGCGGAAGCACTTCATCCGTATCACGGCCGGGGATAAGGTGACGCTTGAGATTTCCCCCTACGATCTGACGAAGGGGCGCATTTCCTATCGTCACCGCACGTGACCGGCTCAGGTCAGCTTGAATGTATTCAGGCAGGCCTGGAAGTCGGACGGGAGCGGGGCGGTGACACGCATGAGCGCATCGGTGACGGGATGGCGGAAGCGAAGGGCCTGCGCGTGCAGCATCTGCCGCGGTATCCCCGAGAGTTTCTCGCTCAGCTTCACCCCGGAGGCGTATTTGCGGTCTCCCATGACCGGATGCCGTACGGATGCAAGATGAATGCGGATCTGGTGGGTACGACCGGTCTCGATGCTGACGGCGACATGTGTGGCATTGGAGGATACATCCAGCACGCGCACGTTGGAAACGGCGGTTTTCCCCCCGATCGGCTTCGAGACACGGTGCTCGCCCCGTTTCATCGGCCCATGCACGATCGCATGGTAGACTTTCGTGACGGTCTTGGCCCGGAACGCGGCGATCATTCGTTCGTTTGTCTCGGCATCACAGGAGAAGAGCAGGCAGCCGGAGGTGTCGCGGTCGAGGCGGTGGACGGCCATGAGCGTGGCGATGCCGAGCTGCTCCTGCAGCAGGGTCTCCAGGCTTCTGGGGCCGCAGGAGAGGATTCCGGCAGGCTTGGCTGCCACGACGCAGTGCTTGTCGCGAAACAGGATCGGGACGGGGCGTCTTGCCGGGCCGGTCACATCGAGGCCGTCGCGGAGGATGGTGACGCTGTCGCCGACCGCCAGCGCATGCCGCGCCATCCAGATCCGGGTGCCGTTGACGGATACGCTCCGCTGGTCGAGTATCGCCTTCGCCGCCTTCTTGGAAAGGCCGAGCTTGCGGGCGATGAAATCAAGCAGGGTGGTCTTGTCGTCGGCACGACGGACGGGGTAGTCGAGGTTTTGCATAAAGTTTTCTTTTCTCTGCGCTTTTCATTCCATTTAATATCTGATACACATTAGCGGGTTTATCACAGCGCGGCAAGCGTTTGGTTACGGAATCGCACAACAGGAGCAGACATGGCAGAGCAGGGCGGGGGACAACGAAAAAGCCGGGCAGAGACAGAGGCGTGGATTCTTTCCGTTCTGGAAACCGAGGGGGCGCTGCCCCTGGACGACCTGCTGGAGGCGTTGACCTATTTCGGCAGTGCCGGGTCTGACCGGCGTGTCGATGGCTGGGCCGAACTGATCCAGGACACGCTAAGCGCGCGCGGCGAGGGTCTCGGCATGCTGAGCATCCTGGCGCTGCGCTGCCAGTGGCACGCGCACGAACCGGCGTTCAAGGGGATTTGCGCGGATGCGGTCGAGCGGGCCTTCGCCACCCGGCTGGGGAAGGTGCTCTTCAAGAACGCGGGGTTCCGTGATCCTGCCGTCACGGCGGCGGAAGCGGTGCACCGCATGGATGTGCTGGCGCGGCTGAAGGACGGCGTCTTCTGCGCGGACAAAACCTGGGGGTTCGGCGTGGTCCGCCGTGTCGATGATTTCTATGAGCGCGTGTCGATCGACTTCGACCGCAAGCGCGGGCATGAAATGTCCATGGCCTATGCGGCCGAGACGCTTGACCTGGTGCCGCCCTCGCACTTCCTGGTGCGGTTGCATCAGGATCAGGCGGGTGTCCGCAAGATGGTTGAGGCGGATCCGGCGGCGCTGGTGCGCCTGGTGCTGGAAAGCTACGGCCCGCTGAATGTCGATCAACTCAGTGTACACCTGGTTGACCGGGTGATGCCCGAGTCGGGCTGGAAGCGCTTCTGGGATGCGGCTCGCAAGGCGCTCAAGGCGGATCCGCTCGTGCATCTGCCGCCCAAGCGCACGGATCCGATCAAGCTGCTCGAGTCGGCCGATTCGCACGTGGTGGCCGAGTTTGCCGTGCTGGAGGGCTTGCGCGAACCGGAGGCGATCCTGAAGAAGGTGGATGCCCTGGAGGCCGCCGGTCTGCTGGATGGGTTGAAGCGCGACCGCGCCGGATTGGTGGCGGATCGCCTGGCCTTTGCCGTCTGGGGGGCCGAGGACCGGGAGCCTTCACTGGCGCTGCGGGCGCTGCTGACCGCGGAGCGGCTGGGCCTGCCCGATTCCGAGGGGCGGCTTGGTGAGCGCCGGATTGATGTGCCTGCGGCCTATGCCAGGATCCTGGATGGCAAGGTGCTGCTGGACGTGCTCCACGCCCTGCCGGTGCGGCTGATGGCGGCCTGCATCGAACGGTTCACGGTGTTGTTCCCGGGGCGGGCCACCGAGCGCCTGCTTGATCTGCTGCCGTCGCTTTCCGTGCAGATTGTGCAGGAGGCCCTGCCGCGTATTCGCCAGGCCGGTGCGGGTGAGCACCTGGAATCGGTGGTACGGGGACGCTTGAACGCGCGCAACGCGGGACCGGCCCTGCTGTTCTGGCTGTTGCGCAACCCGGACGAGGCGGCAAGCCTCGCCGGCAGTGATCCGGCCGAGCTGCTGCGCCAGGGGGTGGATGCGCTGGAGTGGCCGGCGGCCGGGGAGATGCTCAAGGCGCAGCATCAGTTGCGGGCGCTTTACGAATCAGGGGGCTGGCTCGGCGACCGGCTGGAGGCGTTGAGCAAGGAGCAGCGCACGGTGTTTGTCGCCAAGCTGATGGAAAGCCACGGCTGGGACGAGACCGGTCGGCGGTCGGTGCTGGCGGGCATCATCAAGCGCTATCCTGAGCTGCAGGCACTGGTCAGCGGGCGTCCGGATGCCGCCGCGCCGAAAGCGCGCGCACGCATGACCTCCTGGCGCAGCTATCGCGAACGACAGGTGCAGTTCCAGCGGTTGATGGAAGTGGAGATCCCGGAGAATGCACGTGAAATCGCCGTCGCCCGCAGCTATGGGGATCTGCGTGAGAATGCCGAGTTCAAATACGCGAAGGAGCACCAGCGGATCCTGTATCGCCGGCGCGACGAGATGGAACTCGACCTCGAACACGTGAAAGGCACGGACTTCGCCGGCTGCGACTGCGATGCGGCCGGGATGGGCACGGAAGTGGAGATCCGCCGGCCGGATGGGCGTCTCGAACGCTATCGCATCCTTGGCGAATGGGATAGGGACGAAGAATTGAACATCATCTCCAGCCTCAGCCAGGTGGCCAAACAGCTCGAAGGCCGGCGCGTGGGCGATACCGCGGAGCTTCCCGGCATAATCGGGCAGGACCGTTGCGACGTGGTGGCGGTCGAACCGCTCAGCCCTGCCGTTCAGGCCTGGCTGGCGGCGGGTGCGTCGAGTGAAAAGAGTTAGTTGTCTCGAGGTTCATTCCGTATATCCGATCATGTGGCGCAGTTCCGTCATGTGAACCTGACCCACTGTGCGCGGGGTGGTGGCATGTTTTTTGCAGAGAGCGGCGGCGTATGCGGTAGCCACACCCATCTGTCCGCAGGTCAGGATGACACGGGGACCTCCCAGTCCGACATGGCTGCAACTGAAACAGCGGCCCGCCATCATCAGGTTCTCGATGTTCCGCGAGTAGAGGCAGCGGAAAGGAAGATAGTACTTGTCAACTTTGTGGAAGAACGCATCGGCGTAGAAATCATAAGGACTCCCGATTTCCTTCTGCTGATAGTGGACGTCGATACAGCGGGTCTCTTCCGCCACCGTGTCCGGGAAACAGGTGGCCTGGGTAATGTCCTTCATGCTGTAGATGTGATCGCCCATCAGGCGCCTGGATTCGCGTTTCCCTCCGATGAAGGAAAGTCGCGAGAGCTTAAGCCGCCTATTCCCGGGCAATTGCTTGGCATTGTAAAACATGCCGTACATGGCGCGCAGGAGGTGATCGCGAATCGCCTCATGATCATCGACCTGGCTGAGCGTGTCGTCGGTATACTCATAGCGCCAATCGCTTCTGGTCGCGGTCATTTCGGTTCCGGAAACGGCCAGCGCCCAGGGCACCTCGGGGAAATCCACATCATGGTCGCATTCGACCGACCGCATGGTGAGCGTCGATCCCATGACCTTGCTGTCGGGAACCTCAGGACTCCATAAAGCGCCCCTTTCCGGCCAGCCCTCACCGAATTCCGAGCAGGCTTCGCGCCCGTAGCGATAATCGGCACCCGCCCAGTATCCCAGCCATCCGTCGCCGGTGCAATCGATATACATCGGGGCCTTCAATCGACGGATTACCCCGCTATGGGTATGGCGAACCTCGATACTGCGAATCCGGCTGTCCGCCCCCATCGTCAGTCCGGTCACCTGACAATTATTGAGGAGGGTGACGCCGCTGTTTGCCATGGTGGTTTCGCGATGGGCCTGGTTGTCGCGCGCTTCGTGGTGGGCCTGGTTGTCGCGGAACGGGGTCTCCCAGATATTGTTGAGCCCGTTGAGGATTTCCTCGCTCTTGCCCATGATTCCCAGCGTCTGTATCAGGAACTCATTGCTGGCGTTGCCACCGAAGACCGGCCGATCCTGCACCAGCACCACCTTGAGGCCCTTGCTGTCGGCGGCCAGTGCCGCTGCGCAACCGGCCACGCCGCCACCCGCGACCACGAGGTCAAAACACTCTTCCTCCACCGATAGCCGGCTTCGTCCCGCAAGCTGATCTTTCCAGTCAACGATATCCGCCGTATCGCCAGGGAGCACTGGATTCTCGCAGGGGGTCAGATAGATCGCGTCAAAGCGCCCATCGAATCCGGTCAGGTCACGTACCGTCACAACATGCCGACCGGCAGCCAGCTCGACACGCCCGCCACGTTGCCATGCCCAGCCCGGCTCGGTGCCGAAGGTGGCGGCCAGCTCTTGCCCGTCTATCGCCGTGCGGAATCGGCCGGGTGCTTCCCAATTCCCCGGACACCAGTCACGGGTGCGCACAAATACGCAGTAGCTTTGGGGTTGGAGACACTCGAACGCGGTTTTCGCATCGGCGACCGCGATCCCCATTCCATGGGCCAGCAGGTAGTTGCCGCCCATCTGGTGGTAATGTTGCGTGTCCAGCACCCATCCGCCCTTTTCGGCAAAGGCGCAGGCTTCAAGCAAAAGACCCGAGACATCGAAGCTGGCGGTGGATGGGTGTACCGTGGTGGTGTTTTGCATACTTTTCCGGGGTTTGCGGCTGCGCGGGTATTCGCTATGATTACACGGGCAATCATAATGAAATATCGGCTGATGTCAAGAATTGACGCTGGCCTTGGCTTCCGGTACAGTGGTGGGGAAACAGGGGTTCTGGAAAATGAAAAAACGAGTTCGATTGGCCGATGTGGCGCAGCAGTCCGGGGTCTCGCGTGTGGCGGCCGGGTTGGTGCTGCTGGGATCCGGGGAAGGGACTGTCCGCGTCAGCGAGCCGGTGGCGAAGCGGATACGCCAAGTGGCCCACGAGCTGGGGTATCACCCGAATCGCAGTGCCCAGCGCCTGAACGGCAAGCTCGGCAACCTGATCGGTGTCATCGTGAATACGAATGCGCCGGAGATTGAGGTTTGCCGCCTGGTCGCGCTTGAGCGTCTTGCCTGGCAGCGGGGGTACCAGCTTGTGATCAGTGCCCTTCCGCCCGGCTATGATTCCGAAGGCGTGGCGCGGTTGGCGACGACACTGATCGCGCAAGGGGCGGCCGGTATCATTTCCGTGACGGCGGGTCTGGATGTCGCGAGACTGGTCGCCATGCCGGAAGCGCCTTCCCGCGCGGTTTATTGCGGCATTCCGCCGGTTATCGGGGCGGAACCGGGCATTGTTCTCGATCTCGCACACGGTTATCGACAGGCGGTTCGGCACTTTGCCGCGATCGGACGCAAGCGTATCGGCGTGATGAATGTGGACTGGGGCGCGTTGACGGATATCTACTCGACCTATCGGCTGGATGTCGTTCGCGAGGAGGCGCAGGGGCTGGGGATCGAGGTTGCCCCCATCCCCGTGGCACCCGATGCGCAGCTCCAGGCACCTTCCCGGCCCCATGCGGAGGCGATTGCCGACATGCTGTTGGCGCATGGCGTGGATGCGATTCTGGCCTATAGTGACCTGCTGGCCCTGCGCATGATCCAGGTGCTGCTGAAGAGGGGCGTGCGCATTCCCGAAGAC
>JAIFLS010000102.1 GCA_020048935.1 bacterium
GCCACGCAAGAGCATGTTTTTGCATGTTTTTTGCCTGATTGATTCATTGACAAGCCAGCCGGTCCTGCCGGATAGTGTCGCGGCCGCATCCATGGAGGGCCCGGCAGGGGCAGCCAGCCGGATGATCCGGACAGGCGGCATGGAATGGACAGACAACGCGCGGGGAAAACATGCTGGATATGGCGATGCTGCTTTTCGGGGTCTTCTGCTGCTCGACGGCGGTGATATTCATCAAGTCCGGATCGGTGGATTCCGTGCTGCTGGCCGCCCTTCGCCTGCTGATTGCCAGCGTGATCCTCTCACCGCTCTTTATCCGCGATTGGCGGCGAACCCCCGGCGTGACCTTGACACGGTGCTTCCGCCATTCCCTGGTGCCGGGAACCCTGCTTTCGATCCACTTCATCAGTTGGATCGCCGCCTCGCGGATGACGCCGGCCGCGAATGCCTCGCTGATCGTGAACCTGGTGCCGGTCGCGCTGCCGCCGATGCTGTTCCTGCTGCTGCGCGAACGCCTTAACCGTCGCGAGCTTTTCGGAACGATCCTGGCGCTGGCTGGAATGGGTCTGCTGACCGGGGCGGATTTCCAGATGAACCGCGAGTATTTCCTCGGCGACATGCTGTGCCTGGGATCGATGCTGTTCTTCGCGCTTTACCTGGCCTGGGCGAGGCGTCATAAGGAGCCGGGCGGTCTCTGGGTCTATGTGGTCCCCTTGTACACGGTGGCAGGGATCGTGACCCTAGCCATCCTGCCGGTGGCGATGATGCTTGGAATCGCCGATCCGTTCAAAGCCTGCACGACAAACGATTGGCTCATGGTGGCGGGGCTGGCGGTCGTGCCGACGGTGTTCGGGCACTCGATCCTGAACATCGCGATGAAGCGGATGCGCGGCCAGGTGGTCAGCATCGTGAACATGGGCCAGTTCGTGTTTGCCGCGATTCTGGCCTACTTCCTGCTCGACGAGATGCCGGACCGCACCTTTGTCCCCGCCAGCCTGCTGGTTGTCCTCGGGGCCGTTATCGCCGTGGTTCCCGCAGGGGAAACTTGCACAGGAAGATGACTTGATGATTGTTGTACTTTCCTATCTGTGTGCGTATGTTGCAAGATCCTCTGCCGTGATCTGGTCACCCGGAACCAGCTTATAGTGTTTCTCATCGACAATCTTCACCATGCCGCCATCGAGAGCAAGCTCGAACAAAGCAATCTGATCAGAGGAGACAAACTGCGCTGAGATTGCACGACACAGTAGATGCGGGAACTTCTCCTTGCAGCAGGCAATATCTTGCTTCGCCTGAACTACGGATAACTGGTCCGCACCGCCTTTCGCTTGTACCGGCAGGACGAACTGCGCACCACGCCTGTCGATCCCCACGTAAATCTCGTCGATTTCAACCTGCCCAAGATCCTTGACAGTGGTTCTCAGGTGATTTTGAAGGGAGTACGTGGCCAAGCCGAGGAATACATCGAGCAAACGATTGTACCTGACTTTAGCCAGCAATGCCTGCTCGTCTGAAAGTGCATAAATCGATACGATTTCAGGGGTGGCATCAGGCACCTTGATTGCTGCAATTTGCTCGTTTGGCACAATCCGGTTCTCGGTTACAAGCCGAAAGCAATACAAGGCACGTCCACGGCCTTCAATCACCCATTCCTTTCCAGCCGGCTGCGTCTTGATTATCCTCGGAGGGAGGTCTGTGCGATAGCGGATAGAATAGATCACATCTCCAAGATTCTTAGGCAGCTTTATACGAAGCGACTTGGCCGCGCGTTCCAGATCCTCGCGCTCAAACGTCAGTTCTTCGGCACCCTTGGTATACTTCGACATGAAGATATGCTCAATGATCGCCGCATATCGGTTTTTCGCCTTTACTGTCATTCAGCACTCCTGCGCCTGAAGGCGCGCTTTCTCTGTTTCGTTTTGTTTCCGCTTGTGGCTGCCGCTTTTGCGGTCCCGCTTCTTGATCGGCACCTCCACATCCCAGAATGCCGCTGCTTCGGTCATGCCCATTGCCAGTAGGCCGGGATCGCCCAGATCGAGAACCATTTGCGGCCGCAACGGCTTCACGCCAAGCGCACGAATGACCGACGACGCAACGGCACGGGCAAGCGGCGGCGGAACAGAATTCCCGATTTGCCTTGCGCCGTGCCACTTCGTGACATGGAAGCGGAACCAATCCGGGTAACCATGCAGGCGTGCCATTTCGCGAACAGAAACACACCGCCCATGCTTGTAGTGAACAGGACGGGGACTTGTAAACGCACCCCTTGCCGAATCGGTTCCAGCGCGGAGCGTGTTGCTCTGTCCGTCAGGAGAAAGTTTATAGAACCGCGATATCCCTTCCACGTCCCCCTGCGGGGTTTCCCGGAAGCGCCGCCGGGAAATATCCGTGTGCACAGTCCGCATGCTCGACGTGAGAACTGTACGGTCCCAATTCCGGCAATAACCGAAATGCCAGCAGTCGTCTGTTGTACAGTGCATCTCGCGCGCGAAATCTGATTCGGGCTTCCAATCGTTCACCCTTATCGAGTCGACGGTCATCAGTTCATCGAATAGCTCGTTATCAGGAATATCGTCAATGGCGTCGCGACATGTGGGAACAGGTCGAACCAAGGTGGATGAGAAAAGATCAGGTGCGCGGCCCGTTAGTAGTGGCGGATATTCGGGCAGGGGAAGTCCCAATTTCGCCCCCAGCAGGAAAAGACGCTCCCGGTGCTGGGGCACGCCGTAGTGCTTCGCGTTGAGAACGCGCCAAGGCTGAGCCACCGCATACCCATTTGCTTGAAATTCCTCGATCAGCATGTGCAGGAAATTGCCGTGCTTTCCAACCGTGAGTCCTTTTACGTTCTCGAATACGAAATACTTCGCGTCCAGCGCCGTGACAAGCCTGACGAATTGCCTGACAAGCTGGTTTCTCGGGTCATCGAGCATGCGCTTCCCGATCAGTGAAAACCCCTGGCATGGAGCACCACCGCATACCACATCGATTCCCCCCTTGATGCTTGCCTGGTTGCAGTGATCAAGTATGGACCGTGCATCCAGAGCGATTACCGAGCGGGCCAGCGTTGCAGTCATCGGGAAGTTAAAATGATGGACGGCGGCATGGATGGGGTCCAACTCCACAGAAGCGACGACATCGAAACCGGCCTGCTCGAAACCCAGCGACATGCCACCGGCACCGGCAAAGAGGTCTATTGCTGTTGGTCTTCTAATCATATATGAGCAGGAGGTGGAGGATTCTCTGGCAAACCTAACCGGGTTTCTCTAACCAAGTTGCCACGCTACCAGAACATTCCCGTCTTGTCGCGTCAGTTTTTCACACCCTGAATCGCGCTGTTTGCCCTACCCTATCCTCAACGGCAGAACCGAATACGGCTTGACCGCCTAGAGGGTAATCTCGCCCCCGCCGGCCGGACCGGGTTTGAAATGCCGGTCGACGATGCTCGGCTCGAGCTTCCGGCGACGTCCGCCGATGCCGGTCGTGCTGATGTAGATCTTCAGCTCGGCTTCCAGATCCGGGGCCATGCCGCCCACCACGCGCTGCACCGCCAGCCTGACCACTTGCACCGCCAGCCTGACCACTTCCTCCGGCGCGACATCCAGCTCCTCCGAAATGGACTCCACGCGCTCGAGCAGATCACCCGAAAGCTTGATACGCAGCAGTTCGCTGCCGGCACGCTCCAGATGCTCCTGCCGTGTTGTCGTTTTCCTCGTGTTCATTCATCGCTCCCGCTAACTATGCACTGTCATGCACTATTTCCACGGAAACTAGTAGCAGTCTGTAGCGCAGGATGCAATCTTTTTTTACCGCCCGATGCCGAGCGTCTCGCGCAGCACGTAGGGCAGGATGCCGCCGTGCCGGTAGTAGTCCACCTCGATCGGCGAATCGATCCGGCAGAGCACCTCGAAACACACCGGCCCCTGCGGTCCCGTGGCGCTGACCGCCAGCCGCTTGCCGGGCGCGAGCCCTTCGGCAATGCCGCCGATGCCGAAGACCTCGTCACCGGTCAACCCGAGCGATTCCGCGTTCGCGCCATCCACGAACTCCAGAGGCAGCACGCCCATCTCGACCAGGTTGCTGCGATGGATCCTCTCGTAGCTCTCGGCAATGACAGCCCGCACACCCAGCAGGGCCGTGCCCTTGGCCGCCCAGTCGCGCGACGAGCCGGCCCCGTACATCTTGCCAGCCAGCAGCACCAGTGGTACACCCGCCGCGCGGTAGCGCATCGCGGCCGCGTAGATGGTCATCTCGTCGCCGCCCGGCAGGTACCGGGTGAAACCGCCGGTGCGGCTGACGAGACGGTTGCGCAGGCGGATGTTCGCGAACGTGCCGCGCAGCATCACCTCGTGGTTTCCGCGGCGCGAGCCGTAGGAGTTGAACTGCGCCTGCGCCACGCCGTGTTCCTGCAGGTAAAGGCCGGCCGGGCTGTCCGGCTTGATCGACCCGGCGGGGGAGATGTGGTCGGTGGTGACGAAATCACCGAACAGCCCGAGCACGCGCGCCGCCTCGATATCGGCCAGCGGATGCGGCGGCTGCAGGGCGTCGTCGAGCCACGGCGGCTCCTGGATATAGGTGGAGGAGGCTTCCCAGTCGTAGACGGGCGCATCGCCCGCCGGCAGCGCGTTCCACGCCGGCATGGCGTTGAAAACATCCTTGTAGCGCTCGCGGTAGAGCGCGGGGTCCGCCGCCAGCCCGGTGTACTGCGCGATTTCCTCCGGCGTCGGCCAGATGTCCGCCAGGTAGACCGGCCTGCCGTCGGCATCGTTGCCGAGCGGGTCGCGGGTCAGGTCGCGATCAACGCAGCCCTGCAATGCCAACGCGATGACCAGCGGCGGCGAGCACAGGTAGTTGGCCTGCGTCAGGGGATGGATCCGGCCCTCGAAGTTGCGGTTGCCGCTCAAGACCGCCGCGACCACCAGATCCCCCTCCTTGACGGCGGCCTCGACATCCGCCGGGACCGGACCGCTGTTGCCGATGCAGGTAGCGCAGCCGTAGGCCGCGATGTGGAAACCGAGCGTCTCAAGATAGGGCAGCAGCCCCGCCTTGCCGAGGTAGTCCTCCGCGACCTGCGAGCCGGGGGCGAAGCTGGTCTTCACCCACGCCGGGATGCGCAGCCCGCGCTCGACGGCCTTGCGCGCCAGGATGCCGGCACCGATCAGCAGCGAGGGGTTGGAGGTGTTGGTGCAACTCGTGATCGAGGCGATCACCACCGCCCCGTGCCGCAGCGTCCCCTTGCCCGGCACGACGGCCGACGACGCCTGCGCCTCGGGCGCGACACCGAAGCCGCGCTGCTCGGGCGATTTGCCCAGGTCGGCCTTGAAGGCCTCGTGCAGCCGGCCGGTCGCGATCCGGTCCTGCGGACGCTTGGGGCCGGCCACGGAGGATTCCACCGTGGCCAGATCCAGTTCCAGCAGGTTGGTGTAGAGGCACTCCTCGCGGCCGGTACGGAAAAGCCCCTGCGCCTTGGCGTAGCGCTCGACCAGGTCGATCTGCGCCTCGTCGCGCCCCGTCATCCGCAGGTAGTCGAGCGTCGCCCCGTCGATCGGGAAGAAGCCCATCGTCGCCCCGTACTCGGGGGCCATGTTCGCCAGCGGAGCCCGGTCGGCCAGGGTCATGGCATCCACGCCGGGACCGAAGTATTCCACGAAGTGGCCGACCACGCCCTTCGCGCGCAGAATCGCCACCAGCGTCAGCGCCAGATCCGTCGCCGTGACCCCCGGCCGCAGCGCCCCGGTGAGGCGCACACCGGTGACCATCGGCGTGAGAATCGGGATCGGCTGGCCGAGCATGGCCGCCTCGGCCTCGATACCGCCCACGCCCCAGCCGACAATCCCCATGCTGTTGATCATGGGCGTGTGCGAGTCGGTTCCCACCAGAGTGTCGGGATAGGCTATCGCATCAGCGCCCTTGCCCGAGACCATCACGCAGCGGGCAAGCAGCTCCATATTGATTTGGTGGCAGATGCCGAGCCCCGGAGGCAGCACGCTGAGCGTGCGGAAGGCGTTCTGGCCCCAGCGCAAGAATACATAGCGCTCGCGGTTGCGCTCGAACTCCAGATCTAGGTTCGTCTGCAGAGCCCCCGCGCAGCCGAAGGCGTCGAGCTGCACGGAATGGTCCACGACCAGATCCACCGGGATCGACGGCTCGATCAGCGCCGGCGACTTGCCCGCACGCCGCGCCGCGCCGCGCAGCGCGGCCAGGTCGACCACGCAGGGCACGCCGGTGAAATCCTGCAGCAGCACGCGCGCCGGCATGTAGGGCAGCTCGCGCTTCCCGCCCTCCGGCGTCCAGCCGGCCAGCGAGAGGGCATGCACCTCCTCGAACGCCGGATGCCCCTGCATCCGCACCATCTGCTCCATGATCACCTTCAGGCAGAACGGGAACCGCTCGATCCCGGCAAACCCCTGTTGCTGCAACGCCTGGAGGCTGAAATACGAAACCGACCCGCCATCGCCCAGCGGCAGCTTGCGCCGCGCGAAATCAAACGTACCCATATGCCTGCTCCTGTGTTAACGGCCAACGGAAAACCAGTGCCGCAGTGTTATTTGCCGCCGCCTTCTTGTCAAGCGGGAAGCCGCCCCGACTGATCATTTGAAAATCCTGCTTTACACCGCCGCATCATCCGTCTATATTCGCGGCCACTTGTCGGAATAAACAGAAACAGGCAGTTAAGAAGACGCGAATCAGAAGGGAAGCAGCAAGGACATGAGTCAGATCGACAAATCAGCAATTCAGGAACAGTATCAGCGCCACGAACGTGACACTGGATCTTCTGACGTCCAGATCGCGGTGCTCACCAAGCGCATCGAGAAATTGACGGAACATCTCAAGGAAAACAAGAAGGACCACAGCTCGCGCCATGGCCTGATCAAGATGGTAAGCGCACGCCGCCGTCTGCTCGACTACCTGAAGAGCACCGACACGGAACGCTACAAGAAGCTGATCCAGGACCTTGGCATACGCCGCTAGCGCTCTCAAGCCCCCCCTCCATCCCACCGCGGCGGAAACGCCGAAGCCGACGCGACTCCGTTCGCCAGGCAACCGGCGGAGTGGCAGGTGGCGCACAAACAAGAAGCAGCCGGCGTGTGAATTGAAGTTGCGTCGGCACCAACAGGAAAGAATACCATGAAAGACGCAATCACCGTTTCGACTACCGTCGGAACCCAGACCATCACGCTGGAAGCCGGGCTGCTCGCGCAGCAGGCTGCCGGTGCCTGCACGATCCGCCTCGGCGACACCGTGCTGTTCTCCGCCATCACCAACACCGACAAGCCGCGCGAGGGGATCGACTACTTCCCCCTGTCGGTGGAATACCGCGAGAAGTTCTACGCGGCCGGCCGTTTCCCTGGCGGGTTCTTCAAGCGCGAGTCGCGCCCCAGCGAGAACGAGATCCTGACCGCACGCTTCACCGACCGGCCGATCCGGCCTCTTTTCCCGGAGAACTACTTCAACGAGGTGCAGATCAACAACATGCTGCTCTCGGCCGACGGCATCAACGACGCGGACATCCTAAGCATCACCGTCTCGAGCGCGGCGCTGGTCATCTCCGAGATCCCGTTCATGGGCCCGATCGCCGGTGTGCGTGTCGGCCGTGTCAACGGCGCGTTCATCCTCAATCCCACGCATGACCAGCGCGATAAGAGCGACATGGACCTGGTCTATGCCGGCACCCGCGAGCTGCCGCTGATGATCGAGGGCGGCGGCAAGGAGATCGCCGAGGCCGACCTCGTGGCCGCCATGAAGTTCGGCCACGAGGCCGTCGTCAAGCTCTGTGACCTGCAGCTTGAACTGCGCAAGGCGCTCGGCAAGCCGGCAAAGGTTGTCGCGCCGTGCCAGCCGGACACGACCCTGATCGAGGCCGCCCGCGGGATCGCCGGCGATACGCTCTCCAAGGCCGTGCAGATCCCCGGCAAGCTCGAGCGCCAGAACAAGGTCAGCGAGATCAAGGACTCTCTGAAGGCGGCCATGGCCGCGAAAATGCCCGAGATGAACGAGGAGCAGTTCCGCGCTATGTTCGACGCGCTCGAGATCGAGACGGTGCGCCGCAACGTGCTTGAGCACGGGGTCCGCGTGGACGGTCGCAAGTTCGACCAGCTTCGCGAACTGAAGGCGCAGGTCGGCATCCTGCCACGCACGCACGGCTCGGCACTCTTCAACCGCGGCGAGACACAGGCGCTCTGCACGGTCACGCTGGGCACCCGTTCCGACAAGCAGCACATGGATGCGATTACCGGTGGCAAGACCGACAAGAGCTTCATGCTGCACTACAACTTCCCGCCTTACAGCGTCGGCGAATGCGGACGCCTCGGCACAACCGGACGGCGCGAGATCGGCCACGGCGCCTTGGCGGAACGTTCACTGGTCGAGGTGATCCCGGCTGATTATCCCTACACGGTGCGCCTGGTCTCCGACATCATGGGCTCGAACGGCTCGTCCTCGATGGCCAGCATCTGCGTCGGCACCCTGGCGATGATGGATGCCGGTATACCGATCAAGGCCCCGGTGGCCGGTATCAGTGTCGGTCTCTTCACTGGCAAGGGCAAGTCCGACCTGGTGATCGATATCCTCGGTACCGAGGACCACTGCGGCGACATGGACTTCAAGGTGGCCGGTACCCGCAAGGGCATTACCGGCTTCCAGGTCGATCTCAAGATCCGCGGCCTGACCTGGGACCAGGTCGAGACTGCATTCGCGATGGCCAAGACCGCTCGCGGCCAGATCCTCGATTACATGGAAACCGTGATCGCGACCCCGCGCGCGGAAATGTCCCCGCATGCCCCGCGCATCGAGACGATCATGATCGACCCGGAGAAGATCGGCGAACTGATCGGACCGGGCGGCAAGAACATCCGCGGCATCACGGAGCGCTCGGGTGCGCAGATCGACATCGCCGAGGACGGCACGGTCAGCATCTACGCCCGCACAGGCGAGTCCATGGCGCTGGCTGTCAAGGAAGTGCAGATGGTCTGCATGGATCCCGAGGAAGGCATGATCTACGAGGGCAAGGTCACCGGCGTGAAGGAATTCGGCGCGTTCGTCGAGATCCTGCCAGGCCGCGACGGCCTCGTGCATATCAGCGAACTGGCGGACTTCCGCGTCAACTGCGTGGAGGACATCTGCAAGGTCGGCGATGTCATGCGGGTCATGTGCGTGGGCGTGGATGATCGCGGGCGGGTGAAGCTCAGCCGCCGTGCCGCCATGCGCCAGCTCGACCAGCAGGAACAGCCGCATAACTGATCCTCGAACCGGCGACCATACGCGGGGACGGTCATCGTCCCCGCGTATTTTTTTTCTCGCAAACCCATCCGCGTTTCGCAACTATCCCGTCATGAAATTCCCCAATACATTCTACCGCTGGCGCCCCCACCCGTGGCACGGACTCGAGATCGGCAGCAAGATGCCGGACATCGTCAACGCCTATATCGAAATGACGCCTTTCGACGCCGTCAAGTACGAGGTGGACAAGACCACCGGCTACCTGCGGGTGGACCGCCCTCAGCTTACTTCGTCCATGCCCCCCACCCTCTACGGGTTCATCCCCCGCACCTATTGCGGGGATCGCGTGCGGAACCTTTCCTCACTCTCCATCAGCGGCGACCACGACCCGCTGGATATCTGCGTCATTACCGAGCGCCCCATCAACCGCGGCGAGGTCATCCTGCGCGCCCGCGTCATCGGCGGTGTGCAGATGATTGACAACGGCGAGGCCGACGACAAGATCATCGCCGTGCTGCACGAGGACCGTTTCTGGGCCAATACCCAGCACATTGACAACGTGCCGACCGCCCTGGTGGACCGCCTCCGGCACTATTTCGAGACGTACAAGCTGGTCCCCGGCGCAACCGGCGATGTAAAGGTTGTGGAAATCTACGGACCGGAGCGCGCCAAGGATGTCATCCGCGCCAGCCATGACGACTACGAGGAAAGCTATGGGGAGTGACACCGTGGCCGGGAATCCCGTGATTGCCATCCCTCCGGCCGGGACCGGGACTCTACCCCGTGTCATGCCATCCCGCGTCCCCTCCGCTCCAGAACACACCCTGCTGGGCCTTCCGGAGATGGACAGCCAGCACGACTATCTCTACACGCTTTTCGCCCGGCTGATCGAGACGCACACCACGGCGTCGATGAAAGCGCTGCTGGCCGAGATCGAGGGCATGCTCGATTTCCATTTCACCAGCGAGGAGCACCTGATCCGCCACTACAAGGTGCCGGGGTTCGCGGAGCACCAGGCCGACCACGAGCAGGCCGCCACCGCCTTCCTGGCCGGACTGGCGGCATTTGAACGCGGCGAGCTGAACCCGGCGCGCCTGCGGGCCACGCTCACGGGCTGGTTATCGGAACACGCGCGATCCGCCGACCAGCCGTATGCCGACCGCATCCGCAGGCAGCGCCGCGAGGCAGGCTGGCAGTAGGCGCGCCATCAGGTGAATCACTGGGTGATGCCGTTGCCGCAGCCATAACCCAGGCGATTGAACGCATCGTAACGGTATTCCGTCTCTGCGAGAGATCAGATTGCCGCTAAAACGCTATATTCCTGATTTGCGGCGGTTGTCTTCCTTGCAAAGCATTTGACAGTTCCGTGCGGTGGTTTTGCCGCCCTCGTGCCACGGGGTGATGTGGTCGGCTTCCATCGCATCGATTTCGAATGGCTCCTTGCAGACAACGCATTTGCCCTTCTGGCGCTCGTAGGCCTCGCGCTTCTGGTTGGGACTGAAGGCACGGATGTTGAGGTGCTTTTCCTTGCCGTCAAGAACGTCTTCCATGAGTCGCGCGATTTCTTTTTCAAGCGTTGCTGAATCGAGTTCCTGGCCCTTGAAGGTGTTGTAAAGATCGCCCCAGGCGATTCCCTTCATTTCCTTGCGGTAGTTCGGGAAGTTGGCCTTGACCCAGGCGATTACGGACTGGAAGTATAACCACAGCTCGTTGGCGTTGGGTTTGTGCTGCTGCCTGGCCATGTGGCCTTCGATGTCATCATGGCTGATCCATTGGATGACGGTCTCCAGAAAATCCTGGCGGATCGCCGAGCCGTTCAGGTAGTCCCCGCCCAAGCCGTAGGCCGGACACTGGTTCTTGCTGAAGTGGCGCTTGGCGTCCGTCACCCAGGGGCCGGAGTAGACCGCATTGCGCAGTTCCTGATCGGTCAGCTTCTCACCGGCGATGTTGATGGTCTTGAACCACTCCAGCTTTTCGCTGTCGGTGCCGCTGCAGAAATAGACCATCAGCCTGTAGTCGAGGATCTGCTCCTGCTCGTCCTTCTGCAGGTTGTGGAAATAACGGCTTTTGAACGCGAAATCGCCTTCGACAAACTGGCAGATGGAGATGGTGCGCTGCTGGCCGTCGATAACCTCAAACTTGCCGTCCTCGCGGACCGCCCAGTACATGACATTGAGCGGGAATTCCTTGGTGATCGTGTCAATGACCGCGTCGCGCTGCTTGTCCTTGTAGATGAATTCCCGCTGGAAGGGCGGACGGATGTCGAGGGCACCACCGTAAGCGACGACACCCCCCTCTGCGTTGTCCGCATAACCGGCGGTAAGTTCGCGAACGGCGATTTCCTTGAGTTCAATATTCATTATGGAAGTTTCCTGATGACAAGCCTGTCATACATACGCCGATAAGTACCGTCACCATTATCAAGATAAAAGCGAGGTCCACCTTGAGAATATGTTCCCTTGCTGGCGAATTCTGACATTGGGCGACAAAGTGTTCTGCTCGAACCTATAATCTCGAATTGTTTGGGATTGTGTTTATCCAGAAAAGTGATGGGAACTCCCATTCGACCATTGAAATCGACCGGAATGTCTTTGGTCTGGCTCACTTCAATGGCATCATAGTTGACATAAGTCGGATATTTTTCCGGGCTGTATGTTTCGTAAATGACCAGATCTTCGTGGCGCTTTGAAATATCGAGATTTGTGTACCAACAGGCATTTCCTAGACTTCGCCATTTGCGACCATCTTCATCAATCCAAAAACGAGTATCTCTCGCCTCATAATAATCGGGGACAATGAACGCCATATCACCGTTATTGTAACCAAGCCAGATTCTATCTTCCTTAACAAGGTCGAATATCTCTTTATAGGAAATCGCATTTTGATTCCCTATAATCAGGAACTGCTTATCAAATTCCATGAGCTGGGCGACATATTCACGAAACAACGAGAAAGGTGGATTGGTAACGACGATGTCGGCCTGCTTCAGGATGGCGATGCATTCAGCGCTTCGGAAATCGCCATCGCCCTTCAGGTGCGTGATGCCGATTTCGTCGCGGTCGGGGAGGTTGTTCCCGCTTTTGTCGCCGCCGTAAACCAGGCAGATGGCCTGTTCCGAGTCGTTCTGGCTGAACAGGTCCATATCCTGATTCTTGTAGCAGGTGGCGATCAGCTTCTTGAGTCCGAGTTTCTCGAAGTTGTGAGAAAAGTAGTGGAAGAAATTGCTGACGCGGGGATCGTCGCAGTTGCAATAGACGATTTTACCCTGGAAATGCGGCTTGTAGTGTTTCAGTTCCCGCTCGATGTCGGGGAGCTGGGTATAGAACTCGTCCTTCTTCGAGCTTCTGGCCTCTTGAAGATTCCTGTTTTTGGACTTTTCAGTCATTCGCATTCCCGGATTCCGTTGGCAATAACCGACCCACCCTCGTTCTACGCGTTGCTATGAAACACGAACCATGGCCTGCCACTTTTATCGGCTCAACACCCTGTAGAACACTCTACCGTATTGATTGCTGTTTTCAAGCGTTCTTCTCGCTACCGAAGAACCACTAACAAAAGACTGAACATCGTACCATTCATTCGATCGAAGATCAAAGCATCTCTGCAAGATGTTTGAACTCGCAACGCTGAGATTATTAATCTCAACATCAAGCATACCATTTGTGACACTGAAGCCAGAAATCATTGGTTCTAGCGGTATTTGTTCAAAGTCATATTCAACATAGAGATCGCCGATACACGTAATATTTGTAGTGAAAATATCTAGAGGCATCGCGGTCCCCATCTGGATGAAAGGAATTGCAAACCACCTATCGATTGTTAAAGTAATATTGCCTTCATCAGTGCATCGAGCCAAATCGGTCGCACTAGTCATGATCGACCTGCTGCTTATGTTTGTGTGTAATACGTCAAACGTAAGTTCATCCTCTCCACCATCACGAACTGAGGGACCATCTCCGTCATTTGTTGCCGCAAAAGTCCCCTCAAGTTGAATTCCATACGAGAACAGATCGGCAGCGAAAGGCCCTTTTTGGTAATTTATGACACTCTGAAAGAGCCGAAAACTGTTGTTATAGATTGCGTTCAAGTCCACTGAATTCGTTGAGTCATTGTCAACGATGATGCTCATGCCTAACGAGCAGTTTGTCACCGTAAGCGTGATCGATCGCAGATATCCTGATGTCGATGAAAAGTGGGGGATTTCAAAGGGGATGCTATTCGTAAACGCTATAGGGCCATGCAACACCGTCTCCGCATGAGCAAATGACGCCAATGCTACCATTGCGGCGATAGCGTAAACTTTGATTACTGCTCGCATCTTTATCCTATACTCCAAAATCCACTATCGTAATTCAAGAATGACAGCTCCCATATGCCTGTCGTGAAACAATCGCATTCCACCCAACCGACAGCAAAAGACGCAACCAACGGTACGTTGGCAAACGCACTCACCGCGTGCAATGCCGCCACAATCTCAACCCACAGGGGCGCATCAGCAATCCTAAAGTCAAATCACGTCCATGATCGCCCCCGCGCCGCTTTTCTGCTATTTGCCGTGATCGGTTTCATTGTTTGAGTTTTTTCGATAACGCTATTGCATCCTCCTCGCGAATCTCATTTAGCACCTTAACCCCACCGCCTTGCATTTCTGGGTGCTCATAAGATAATAGCCAGTATGAATTATCCCTGTTACAAAAATATAACGTCTCCCATGTATCCGGATCAGAAGCCATGCGCGTTAGATCTTTTTCAAGCATAGACGTTATAATCTTTAAATCATCGCTTTCAATGACTTTTGCACCACTTACAAAATATGTCCCATGATATGCACGCATTGCAAATCTTTCTTTATGGAATCGGCGAAATTGTATAATCTAAACTGCCAATTGAACGATTGGGGATAACAAACTCTCGTGCCCCGCCAGCGGCCCGTCCACCTTGCACAAAACCGGGATTGCTCCTAAACACGGGCGAAGCAACCCCGTTGGCATTTTGTAATGTGAAATCTATCCTGAAAGCGGCATCACTTTGCGGAATCGTCAAACGATTAGCTGTGGCGCCTCGCGAAAGACCCGCAATATCATCGCTGGCCGTGATAAACACATCATCCACCCCCATCCGACCTAGTGTTGTAAATTGACCGGATTGGATTCCTTCTGCTACGTCTACAGAGACTGTTCTTGAAAAACGCATATTTAGTGGAATTGCATTGTTCACCGCCCTGCCAGCCCGAATAGCCCGGATGGCATTTGCTGCATGCGAGAACAGGATTTCCGAGGCGATCATCGAGGCCGCAATCTCCACGTTTGCTCTTGCCATGATGCTGGAGTGCGGATCGTGGGGGGAAATGCCTGAACCGATGGTCAGTGCCCCTGCCATTTGGATTTCAGCCATGGATCGAGGGGCACGTATTTCACCGCTGGCATAGTCCCGATGCACCGGTGGAGCAGCCCACAGCTCTGAATTATACCGATCCCCACTCTCCGCACACAACCCCAGCGCATCCAAAAACCGCACCGGATCGCCATTTGCGTAGGCATACAAATTCACCCCGCCCTCAATCCCCAGCGGGTCGGGGCTGATGAAGCGGGCAAGGTCCGCGCGGTAGTAGCGGGCTTTCATGTGGTAGAGCGCACCGCCTTCCCAGTAGACGCCGTGGCGTCCGCAGAAGGTGTAGGGTGTGTCGGTGTTGC
>JAIFLS010000050.1 GCA_020048935.1 bacterium
CCGCATAGATGGTCCACTCGTCGCCGTTCTCGATGATCTCACCGACGCGCACCGCCAGATCGTGGGGCAGCTCGTCGTGCAGGACCTTGAAGTATTTTTCGCGGATCACATCGCCGATCGCCAGCTTGCGCGGGAAATCCGTCAGCATTTCCTCGGGAAAGAGCGCGGGGCCCTCCGGGACGGCATCGAACAGGACCGACAACAGATCGTCAATACCGGCGCCGCTGACAGCCGATACCGGCATCCACAACGCCACCGCCTCGCCACGGCATCGCTCCCAGGCCTGGCGATAAGCCTGCTCGTATGGCCAATTGAGATCACGCTTGTTCAGGACAAAGACCAGATTGAGCTCCGAGCCGGCCAGTTTGCGC
This sequence comes from bacterium, assembly GCA_020048935.1. GTDB lineage: Bacteria > Verrucomicrobiota > Kiritimatiellia > UBA8416 > UBA8416 > UBA8416. The sequence goes on from JAIFLS010000050.1 coordinate 372, forward strand.
ATCCAGCCCTCGTCCTCGTCCCGCATCGCTGTGGACGGGTCCAGCACCAGGGCGGCGACATCCGCCCCCGCGATCGAAGCACGGGCGGTGCGGTTCATGATTTTTCCCAGGTCGTAGGTGGCCTTGTGGACACCGGGGGTATCCATGAAGACAAGCTGGCCGCGCACCTCGGTATGCACGGCACGCACCATGTTGCGCGTGGTCTGCGCCACGGGACTGACAATGCTGACCTTGTCACCAAGCATCGCATTCAGCAGCGAGGACTTGCCTACATTGGCCCGCCCCACCAAAGCCACCATGCCGCACCGGAATCCATCCGCCACACCGTCCATCTGCAATGCCTGCATCAATACGCCTCCAATACCGACAGGTTCGGGCACACATCGCGGGCCGCGACCGCTTCGCCACGCCCGCCGAGCCCCAGCCCGGCGACGGCGGCGATCATCGCCGCGTTATCGCCGCAATAGGCTGGCGCGGTCAGCAGCAGTTGCCTGCCCTCGCGCGCCAGCGTGGACGCCAGAATCCCGCGCAACCGGCTGTTGAGCGACACCCCGCCCCCCACCGCGAGCATTCCAGTACCGCACGCCTCCATGGCGTCCGTCACCCGCCGTAGCAGGGCCTCGACAATCGCCTCCTGGTAGCTGGCCGCCACATCCCTCAGGCGCTGTCCACCATCCGGCGCCAGCGGAAACGCCTCCAGATAATAGCGCAAGGCCGTCTTCAAGCCGCTGAAGCTGAAACAAAACCGTGGATCCAGCCCGCCCGTCCAGGATTTCGCATCCACGCGGCCGCGCGGGAATCGCACATAACGCGGATCGCCTTCACGCGCCAGCCGGTCCAGCGCCGGTCCTCCCGGATACCCGAGCCCGAGCAGATTCGCACCCTTGTCAAAAGCCTCCCCCGCCGCATCATCGATCGTCTGCCCCAGCAACTCGCACCGGCCGGGGGCATCCACCCTCACCAGGCAGGTGTGCCCACCCGAGACGATCAGCGAGACAAACGGGCAGACCGCCGCCGGATCCGGCATGCCCGGCGACAGGAACGGCGAGAACAGGTGACCCTGCAAATGATTGACCGCAACCAGCGGAACATCCAGCCGGAGACTGAGCGCCTTGGCGGAGGCCAAGCCAACCAGCAGAGAGCTGGCCAGACCGGGCCCGTATGTCACCGCCACGGCATCGATCGACTCCCAACCGATCCCCGCCTGCGCGATCGCGTCAGCAATCACTGTCGGCAACGCGCGCACATGCTCGCGGCAGGCGATCTCGGGCACCACCCCTCCATAAGGACCGTGCAGCGCGATCTGGCTCGAGACCGAATTGGAAAGAACCCGGCAGGGGGTCTCCACCACGGCAGCCGCGGATTCATCGCAGGAGCTCTCGATGCCGAGAATGATCACGAATCGTCCTGTCCGTCAAGGATCAGCAACGCCTTGAGCAGGTCAACGCCCCGCTGCAGCGGTTCATCCACAGCATCCGCAAAGGCCTTTTTCTCTTCATCTGAGAACATCGTCGGCGACTCCAGGGACACCCGCCGCTGCTGGACACGCATCCATTGCTCACCGGTGACCGGGACCTGTATATCCGGCTCAAGTCCCTTGTTGTGAATAAGCCGGTCGGCTGGCGTGTAGTAATGAGCGGTTGTCAACCGAATCGCCGACTCTCCATCCGTTTGACTGCGGATCACGCTCTGTACCGAGCCCTTGCCATAGGTCGTCTCGCCAATCAGTAAGCCGCGGTGGTGGTCCTGGATCGCCCCGGCAACGATTTCCGAGGCACTGGCACTGCCCTTGTTCACCAGCACGACCATCGGCATCGCCGTGTAACGCACATCCCCCCCCGCGCGGTATTCCATGCGTTTCCCGAGTTCGCTGCGGCCTTTCGTGGACACGACAACCGCCTTGCGTTCCAGGAACAACTGCGACACCTGCACCGCCTGGTTCAGCAGCCCGCCGGGGTTGCCACGCAAATCAAGCACCAAGGCCCGCATCCCGTCGGCTTTCAAGGTCTCAAGCGCACTTTGTAGCATGGCTGCCGTGGGCTCGGCAAACTGTGTCAACCTGACGTAGCCGATGCCGTCGGCGATCAACCGCGCACCCTTGACGCTGGCCACCTCGATAACGTCGCGGACAATCTCCACATCCCGCGGCTCCGTGTCCCCGCTGCTGACAATCGCGAGCACCACCGATTCGCCCTTCGCCCCCCGCATCCGGGACACCGCGTCGCGCAGGGTCATGTTCTCGGTGCTTTCTCCATCGATCTTCATGATCATATCACCGGATTGCAACCCCGCTCGGAACGCGGGGGTATCCTCGATCGGGGCAATCACCATCAGCACCCCGTTGCGCTCGCCGATGTGGACGCCGATGCCGCCGTATTGACCGGACGTATCATCAAGCAAATCCTCGTATTCATCGGATTCCATGAAACTACTGTGCGGGTCAAGCGAACGTAACAGCCCGTCAATGGCCCCATGCAGCAGCTCCTCGTAAGTGCGTTCGTCGACGTAATGCGTCCTGATCTGCATCAGCACTTCGGTCAGCAGTTCCATCTGCTGGTAGGCACTTTCCACCGAATCGACCCGGCCGGTGGCCGCCACCGCCTCCGCCGGCGTGGCCCCCGCTGGCACGTTCGTCACCGCTTCCGACGCGCTTGCACCGGCAGCCAGCATGATAAAAAGCGGCATACCCGCCAACCATAAACAGGTCTTCTTCGTCATGATTTATCTCCTCTCAGCAATTAAGTTCCTGATCCACGAGCTCCCTTTCTAGCAGACCCACGTGATAAAAACAACGTGAACCTCGATGCAACGCCCAGCAGTTCGAATTTTGGTCTCGGGTAGCCTGATGCGAAGCGAGGCTTTTCAAAACAAAGCAATGACCGAATGGAATGGCAACGCTGAATTCCGATGAGTTTATCCCAAGATAAAGCTTGATACTGAAAGTATTTACAGGTAGTTTAGACCTCCAATTCCAGATCAGCAGGTGCTGGTCCGGAGAAGCGAGTGCGTTCTTCCCGCAGGAGAACGTCAAAGCGGATTCATTAAAAAAAAGGCGGGGAACCGCCGTAATGCGAGGAGAAAAACTGTGGATAACGAGACTATTGCCACCGCCCCTGTGACCATTCGCGACCTGCTCGACGCGGGCCTGCACTTCGGCCACCAGACCAAGCGATGGAACCCGAAGATGAAGCCCTTCATCTTCGACAAGCGCAACGGCATCCATATCATCGACCTGAACAAGAGCATGTTCATGCTGCAGGAATCGGCCAAGTTCGCCCGCGGGATCGGCGAGGCCGGCGGCACGATGCTCATCGTCGGAACCAAGAAGCAGGCACAGAAGATCGTTAGCGATGTCGCGACCGCCAACGGCCAGCCCTATGTCTCGCACCGCTGGATGGGCGGCATGCTCACCAATGCCGAGACCATCCGCGCCCGCATCGTCCGCCTCAAGGAACTGGAGCAGGCCGAGAAGACCGGCGAGTTGGATACGATGCACAAGAAGGAGGGCGCCCGAGCCCGCGCCGAACTCGAGAAACTGCGCCGCAACCTCAGCGGTATCGCCGAGATGCGCAAACGGCCTTCCGTGATGTTCGTCGTGGATATCAACCGCGAGGCCATTGCCATCAAGGAAGCGAACCGCCTTGGCATTCCAATCATCGCCATGGTCGACACCAACTGCGACCCGGACGCGATCGATTACCCGATCCCGGGCAATGACGACGCCATCCGCGCCATCCAACTGGTGACCCAGGAAGTGGTCGGTGCCTTCGGCAGCGGCTACGCCAAATACAGGCAGATCGCCGCCGAGGAGGCCCGCGTGAAGGCCGAAGAGGAAAAACGCATCGCCGCAGAACGCGCCAAGGCAGCCGAGGAAGCCAAGAAGAAGAAGGCTGCTGAAACCAAGGCGATCAGCGAAGCCAAGGCCAAGGCCAAGACCGAAGCCGATGCCAAGGCCGTTGAAACCGCCAAGGCCAAGAAAGTCGCCAAGGCCGAGGCAGCAGCCAAGGCCGCCGAAGCCGAAGCAACGCCCGCCGAGGCGGAACCGGCTGCGGATCTGTCAGTGGAAGCCGTCGAAACCGTGGCGGAGACCTCCGCCGAGTAGCATGATCCCGCGCCCATTCCGGAACGGCTGGATCAACCCAGCCCGTTCCGGCGGCGCTTTACAGAAACCACAACCGTGATCACGGTGGGCCGTCCACCACATCACATTAACCACGTAAGGATAATTCAAATGGAAATCACCGCCACACAGGTAAAAGAACTGCGCGACGCCACCGGCGTCAGCATGATGGAATGCAAGAAGGCCCTCGTCGAGTGCAACGGCAACATGGCGGAAGCCGTCACCAAGCTGCGCGAGCGCGGCGTCGCCGTGGCCGCCAAGCGTGCCGAGAAGGCCGCCAACCAAGGCATCATTGCCGCCGTGGAATCCGCGGACGGCAAGACCATTGGTATGGTCGAAGTCAACTGCGAGACCGACTTCGTCGCCCGAAACGACGACTTCAAGGCCTTCGTCAGCAGCGTGGCCAAGAAATCGATCGAGACCGACAAGCCCCTTTCGGAGCTGCTCAACGACCTGCTGATGGAGAAGATCGCCGCCACTGGCGAGAACCTCAAGATTCGCCGCAACGTGCGCTACACGCTTGCCGGTACCGGCAAGATCGCCTCCTACATCCACATGGGCGGCAAGGTCGGCGTACTCGTGGAGGTTTCCTGCACCAAGCAGGCAACCGAAAGCAACGCCTCCTTCAACGACATGGTAAAGGATCTGACACTGCACATTGCCGCCGCCAGCCCGGCCTACCTGACCTCTGCCGAAATTCCCGCAGACGTCCAGGCAGCCGAGCGCGAGATCTACGCCAAGCAGGTGGAAGGCAAGCCCGCGAACATGGTTGAGAAGATCGTGGACGGCAAAATGGGTAAGTTTTATGCCGAGACCTGCCTGGTCAACCAGGGCTTCGTCAAGGAGCCGAAACAATCCATCACCGAGCTGCTTGAGGCCGTCGCCAAGCCGCTGGGCGAAACCTTCACGATCAAGCGCTTCAAGCGCTACCAGCTCGGGGCATAAACACCCCGGCGCAACGGGCCCATAGCTCAGTTGGTCAGAGCAGGAGACTCATAATCTCTTGGTCGCAGGTTCGAGCCCTGCTGGGCCCACCCCTTCAAAACTCAATAAAAAGGCCGTATCTCCTAGGGAATACGGCCTTCTTATTGGCTGCATCAGCCAAGGACAGGAAACAGAATCATCCAAGCGCGCAGACGCCCATGACCGCCAGTATTTTCAACTTAATCATTCACCATTTCTTCTCAATAATGGTTGTGTAAAAATATTGCCCATTCGAAGCTCATTGACATAACCTACTGCCTCACTCCACCGGCGGGAGCTTCTGTTCCTCGATCCACACCGTGAGATGTCCCATCGGCTGACCTTCCGCACCGCGCCTGTTGAACTGAAGGAAGCTTGTGGCCGCCATGGTCACTTTACCGCCCTTGAATTCACCGAGGAGATCAGAATATACATGAGCGCCTCGCGGCTGGCCGCCTGCGCGGTTGGGCACGCCCGTTTTCGACTCAGCCAACAGCTTGCCGTTGACATAAAGGGCATAGCCCTCGCCTGCCATGACATGATTGCTGCCTCCGACAACGAAGCGATAGCGGTAACCCTCCTTGAACGCCGGTATCTCGAAAGTACCGCGGATCAGCAGCACTTCCTTTTCCCACAGGGTCCGCGGAGTCAAGCCGCAAAGGCACTGGCCTTGCGTGCATGCTCCCAGCGGCGCCAGCTTGCCGACTTTATTCCCGAACGGAGGCAGCCCTTTCTTCCAGCCTGCCTTGCCGGCATCAAAGTCAGGCGCGAACCAGTTTTCCATGCCGGCAGGATAAGTCACCTTGCGATACCGCGGCTCCTTCGCCTTATCCAGGGCCTCCGGCGGATCGAAGCTGAAGCAGTCCCACTCCGCATTGTTCAGTTCCGGCCCGAACGCATGCCACTCGTAGTCCTGCACGCCGGCAGCTATGTAGAAGTTGTTCAAGGCGTCAAGGGAATCGCGAAGGAACTGCGACGTCCTGGCCGGCTTATCCCCATTCACGGCGGACAGCAATGCTGCGCGGTTCTTGGAATCAGCGGTAAATGACTTCAGCATTCCGTCAGTAATGATCGGCTCCAATGCTTTCTGCGATGTCTTGGCCGCTGCAGCCTTCGCGGCTTCGTCCAGATCCTGTGGCACCTCAGCGGCTGGCTGCGCTGTGACGGCAGGCTTCGGCCGGTTGCCATACGGGAGCGGCTCAGCCTTACCGCCGAGCATCTGCACCATCGCACGGCCGAGCGCGTCGCCGGTCAGCATATAGGTCTCGGCATTCTTGTTGTAGTGGTAGTCCTCACCGGAGGGTGATTCGTCAACTGCCCGCCAGAAGCCGCGCGTGTCTACAGACGCCACAGTACCTGCATATTCCGGATGCTGCTGCGGATCGCCCACAGCCATCTGAGCGTCCCAGATACCCTTCCACGGTCCAGCCTCGATGTCGTAGCCGCCAAATCCGACCGTAGCGATGGCCGCCGGCATCTTCGGCACATTGAACTCCTTACGCAGGTCGTTGATAAGGTTGACCAGGTGCTTCTCATATTCTTCCTTGGGGTCGCCTTTATCCTTGTGACCCTGCCACCAGACGAAGCCCGCAATCTCATACCCCTGCCCTGCGTAGCCCGGGAGATTGGTGGCGATGCCGTCCAGTGTCTTGTGAACGCCTTCGACCATCAGGCGGTATTCCAGACCTTCCCATTGATCGGCCCCCTCGCGCTCCGTCTTGCCGCTCGACGGCGGACGGAAGTCGAAGTTCAACGCGCGGTTGCCCATCGCCGTCTTGATCAGCAGCACGGGCTCGTCGTGGAACGTCCCCATGACGCAGCCGAATCCCAGCTCCGGGCCGATGAACTTGCCATTAGAAGCCGGACTGAGCGGGCTGCCCTTGAAGCTAATTCGCGCATCGTAGTAGTAGACATCGCTGCGTACCGTCCACTTGCCCTCGTCGTCAATCAGCCAGGGAAACAGCTTGTCCCTCTGGGTCAACGATTCAAGATCCCCACGACCGACCAGATCCTCCTGGCTCATCCAGAGAGCAGTCGATCCGCCCTTGAAATAGGTGATCGTGACCGGATAGCGCTTGCCCGCCTCCAGAGTCACCTTCTGTCTCACAGCGGCCTCGCCGATATTGCGGCGGTAGACTTCCTTTCCGTCAAGTTCCATGACGTTGAATGCGCTGTCACCATAGCCCGGGCTGCAGGTGTAATTGCCAGACTCGGGCACCTCGATGAACGCCTTTGCCACGCAAGTCTCAGCGTCCGCAGACGGCAGAACACCCTTGGAAATACCAAGCGCAACCGCTTCTGTCTTGACCGGCTGCTCCTTATCATAATTCCTGGCAGCGTCAAATGCGCCCTTGTAGATTGCGGCACTCGCACCTTTCGCCGCGCCGGGGTCGGCCGAAACGAAAATACCGAGGTGAGCGATCTTGTAGTTACCGCCAAGGAAAATGGCGAAGGGGCCGAAAGAGGCGTCGGGATCAGCCGTCAGGTATATGCCGTTGTACGCGCACCTGGCACCGCTGGGCGTTCCGAAGCCGACCATGTTCGACTGCCCGGCCATGATATAAACCTTAACCGGTTTCTTCGCGTCAACCGGATTGACATCCGGCCGCGGGAGGGTGGCAGGAACAGGGTTGGCCGCCTGCAAATCAAATCCCTGAAGGCTTAGGGCCACGGCAATCAATACAGGTAATGTCAACGTTCGCTTCTTCATGTTTGTTTCCTTTATTGCTCAGCTATACCAACAGCCTTCATATCACCCTTCAGACAACAACCGTTTACTTCCTCTTCATCACGAGCAGCGGACATTTCCACTCAGGCCCGTTCTTCGCGTCAAACCCGCCCGTTTCCACAAACAGGTAGTCCGCGTTTTTCATGGTTTGCTGAGTCATAGCAAGCGCCTGGCACCTCTTCAGATCCATGAGCGTGCTGCCGGACCAGATCCAGAACGGATTGCCGGTCTGCCCGTTATCCTTCAAAGACATTGCGGTGAACAATGTATTGCCCTTTGGTAGCGGTTCAGGGCCTTTTTCCGGATCGAACGCCGCCATACTCGCGACCTGGCCTATCACGGTCCAATCACCGGGAATCACCTTATTCAGTACGAACTTACCGTCATAGCGGAACTTGCCTTCGTCGGGGTCAATTTCAACTCCCGGATTCTGAAGCTCCTGCCAGGCCGCGCAGGACATCGGCACAAGTGTTGCCGACTTCCGTACCATGTCTTCATTCATTGGCGGAATCTTCTGCTGCTGGAACCAGATGTTGATATGTCCCTGGATCTTGTGCAGACGGTGCTGCTGACGCAGGAAACTGGTCGCCGCAACAACGACCTTACCGCCCTTGAATTCATCGAATAAATCAGCCGATATAGCAGCTCCGTCAGGTTCTCCGCCTGACCCGCGTCCACCGTATCCGCTCCTCTCGGCAATATTCCTGCCGTTGATATACACGCAGAATCCGTCACCCACGCCCACGTGCGATGAACCGCCAACCAGAAGCCGGTAGCGGTATCCATCCTTCAGTGGAGGCAGGTCAAAGGTTCGCCGGATCAGGAGAACCTCCTTGTCCCAAAGCGTTTGTCCGGCATCGCCGCAGCCGCAGACTGAATTTGAGCATGCTCCGGCCTCTGGCAGCTTTCCGTCAAAATTGGCAAATGGCGCTTTGCCCTTCTTCCAGCCCGCCGCCTGTGGATCGAAATCGGTTCCGAACCATTTCTCCATTCCTTCGGGATAGGTCACCTTGCGATAACGCGCCTTGCGTTCATCTGCCCAATTAGGCCCTTTCTCAGGCGGATCGAATGTAATGTAATCCCACTCATTGCCATGACGTTCCGGCCCGAAAGCTTCCCATCCGTACGCTTTATCTCCGGCCTTGGCGTACAATTCGGCTAATTGCTGCATCGGGTCAGCCCTTCCTCCGGTACATCCGCCTCTTTCGATCTTCTCGGATTTCGCCAGCTTGCAGAGAGTGTCGTAATTCTTTGCCACAAGCTCCGGAACAAGTTCATCCATGATTGCCTTTGCAACGGCTTTCTGAATATCGTCGCCTGAGCTGTCCAGCTTCTCAGCGTTCATAAAACTGGAGCGATGCGTCAATGCCGTGTTCGGAAAACGCTTCTTTGATATGTCGTAAAGTTTCTCGAGCCCGCCCGGAATCGAGCTTATCGCCCCGGCCACTGCATCGAGGTACCATGTATCAGACGCCGGATGGCGTCCGCCTGGCGGATTTGTATTCGTACCGGGATAAGCCAGGTACACCCTGCTAATGGCCTCCAGGCCTGCCTTCTGAACCTCAGGATCAGCATCCGCGAGCCGCTCTGCAAGCTTTCCGAGCTCGCCGGGCGCCCTCAGGAAATTCGGCACATGCTTCTCTATTGCCGGTAGCACCTGCCTATAATACTGCTTGTCAACCGCAAGCGGGACAATTGCGCCAAGCGCCGCATGGCTTATCCATTGTTCTTCATGCCCTATCAGCCCTGCAATGCGATCCGCGTGCGGCGCCAGCTGCACTGCGGTGCGGCGGCCCATAATTCTTACAACCTGGTCAAGAATGAACCATGACTCTTTCGGATCATTCAGCATGCCACCAAGCAGAGACACGACCTCATACGTCATCGCCTCCATTGGAAAGCCAGGATCACATTTCTCCGGCCGGGAACTTACCGTCGGCATCTTCATCACCGATACGCCGGCATATCTCACGCGCGCATCATTGTCTTTCAGCAGCTCAGGAATCAGGCTGTAACGCTTCTCTTTGTATATGATGTCAGCGGCCCTGGCGCGGTACATATGCTGGGGATGACGCGCCAATTCCATTACCTCCGCATCGCTTAGCTTGGCCTTCTCAAGTTTACCGTTGAACGCCAGCCCTGAGTCAGCAACAACTGTCTCATGGTCAAGATCTCTGATCTTGCCGTCCTTGTCGGCAGCTGCATCGAGCTTCAGGAAATCATCGTCAGCCGCTGTCCCCCACGGCCGCTCCGGTATCTTGTAATACTCCGCAAACTTACTTCGCGGCGCGCCGAAGATGCAGAGTTTCTTGCGCGGAGCTGTGTAAGTCAGCCCCATTGTAATACCCCAGCTAGTCTTGTCGTAGCCCTCTCCGCCCAGCACGCCAAACGAGCCGTCATAACGGCGGGATAAATCATACCACCAGGTCCGCTCCTTCATGAAGTCGCGATACTGCCGTGGTTTGCGATCGTACATCAGACCCATCGCCGCGCTCCGCCACACCTCACCTATGCCACCACCGGTATGACCGTGAAGCATATAGGAAGCAGAGTAGAAACTGTGCATTGCCGCGATATCACGGGCCCACTCGTAAATATCGTTCTTATCGTCCGGCAGCAGGGCCGATGCAGCGGCCATCGCATACGCCAGCATGGCATTTCGGCCGTTATCGGTTAGCGTCTGCTCCGGATGCGCGTCCATGTAGGGGTTCACTCCCTTACCGGCGAAACGGAAATAGTGTTGAAGTGCAGCCTGCAGCATTCCCTCTTCAACTTCCACTCCGCACTGCCTTGCAAGCAGCAGAAACTCCAGCGTCGATGTGCCGGCAAGACCCATGTGGTGCCCTGGCATACCGCGGCCGCCCCATCCGTCATGATACATGGTCTTCCTGAGCGCATCGGCAATCTTTTTCATCAGCGGCAGGACAGATTTATCACCAGTCCGCAGGTAATATTCCGCTATTGGAGGTCCGCCCCATCCGGTAAACCACGCATAAACAGAGCTGCCTTCACCGTAGTTGGCGTTCTTTTCCACAAGCGTCTTCATCCATCCGCGCACGACCTCAAGGTCCTTCTCTTCGCCGGTTGAAAGCATGAAAAGAATTTTTGGCCCGTCCAATTCGACTTTGCCACTGTGCCCTTCCCTCGCCAACTGGTCAGCGAGATTGCGCACGATCTTATCGGACTTTGGACAGTCAAGCGGCCATGTGTCGCTGTATGCACCCAGAACGGGTATTTCAACAGTGACCCTCACTTCCGGGGCCTTTTCGTCATCTTTCACGGCAATCACAACCTTGCCGTCTGTGGCCTCCGCCGTAGTAATGATATTACCGAGCTGAATGCGCGGATCAATGTCGTGCAGTTTCTCACCGTTGATCGTCTCAATGATCTGGCCAGCCTTCAGTTTACCTGTTGTCGCAGCAGGCGACCCTTCTTCAATACTCTTGATCTTCATCACGAATGCCGGAGGATGAAGCTCAATGCCGAGACCAACCGGCCCGAAGCGGTCCACTGACTGGACAAGCACCGACTGTGAACTCGGCCTCGTTGAAAAGACCGCCGGACTGGTATAAAACGTTTCCGGTTGTGGAGCATTCGCCTGTTCTTCAGCGAAACTCAGCCTGCCTGAAATCAGCACTATAAAACCTAAGCCCCTTGCAAGATGCCCGAATTTCATCGCGTGAATGATGCTGCCTTCCATGAGCCTGCAATACATACGTATCTCCTTAATCAATAGGCTATTAAGTCAAATGATTTGACTGTTCGAGTAAAATCCTGTGACCGCCATATGCGAGAATAACACACGTTCACAGCCACAACAACCCCCAAGCGAAACATCCAGGGATTTATCCGCGCTTGGCTGCAAACAAATGCGTGGCCGAAAAATCCACGCCTTCCTCTCTTCAAGTACCGGGTTGAGCGCCTTTCAAATCCGCCATCAGCGCCCAGACGTCCATAATCCGCGTGTACGTTGCCAAACACGTCAGACGCAGACGAGCTGTCGTGTGTTTTTTGATATCGTTGACATGTAAACTGGAATCTATAGATTTTGATCGTGATTCGACAAGACAAATATCGCGACATCCGATATTGTGTGTCTATCGTTCAACTGTGAACTCGGGGAAGGCTCTTGTTATGACGGCTTCAGAACCACATTATTCGATCGGACTTGATTTCGGAACGAATTCGGTGCGGGCCATCGTTGTTGGTGTCGCGGACGGCCGAACACTCGGCATGTCGGTCTTCAACTACCCGACCGGTGACATGGGCGTGGTGACCGATCCGCGCGACCCGCATGTGGCCCGGCAGCATCCGGCCGACTATCTGGCGGGCATCGAGGCAACGGTTGCGGCCGCAATCAAGGAGGCCGGGGCCGGAGTGGCTGCGAATGTCGTCGGCATCGGCGTGGATACCACGGGAAGCACACCAATCCCCGTCGATGCGGCTGGCGTGGCACTGGCGCTGCAGAAACCGTTCGCGGACAATCCGAATGCAATGGCCTGGCTTTGGAAGGACCACACCGCTTTCAGGGAGGCGGCGGAAATCACCCGTGCGGCGCAGGCCAGCAACCCGCAATACCTGGCCAAATGCGGCGGGACCTATTCCTCGGAGTGGTTCTGGGCGAAGCTGCTGCATTGCGCCCGCACGGACCGCACGGTTTTCGATGCCGCCCACACCTGGGTGGAACTGGCCGACTGGATTCCGGCGGTCTTGACGGGCACAACAGCCCCGAATCAGGTGCAGCGCTGCATCTGCGCGGCTGGACACAAGGCCATGTTCAATCCGGCCTGGGGTGGCTATCCGGATCCGGCGTTTGTCGCCTCGTTTGACGGAGGGGTGCTCTCAGCCGTGCGCGCCACGCTGCCGGCAACGGCCGTCACAATCGCCGATGCTGTCGGCGGGCTGACCACCGACTGGGCGAAGCGTCTGGGGCTGCAAGCCGGTATCCCGGTGGCGGGCGGTGCCTTTGATTGTCATCTCGGGGCGGTCGGCTGCGGTATCCGGCCGGGAATCATGGTCAAGGTGATCGGCACCTCGACCTGCGATCTGGCCGTGCTGCCGATGGACCATGCGCTGGCGGACATTCCCGGCGTCTGCGGCGTGGTACCCGAGTCGGTACTGCCGGGGAGTTACGGAGTCGAGGCAGGGCAATCGGCCGTCGGTGACATCTTCAACTGGTTCGTACACAAGTTGCAACCGGGCGGCGGTGTCAATCACTGGGCGCTCAATGAGGGGGCCGCCGAGCTCAAACCGGGCGAAAGCGGGTTGCTGGCACTGGACTGGCACAACGGCAACCGCACGGTACTGGTCGACCAGCAGCTTACCGGCATGATCATGGGACTGACGCTGCATTCCTCGCCCGCCGCGATCTTCCGCGCGCTGGTGGAGGCTACCGCCTTCGGTGCCCGCATGATCCGCGACCGCATGGTGGCCTACGGGGTGCCGATCGAGCGGGTTATCAACTGCGGCGGGATCGCCCTCAAGAGTCCGATGCTGATGCAGATCTACGCGGACGTACTGAATTGCCCGATGCTGATTTCCGGCAGCGATCAGACCTGCGCCTTGGGCTCCGCGATGGCGGGAGCCGTCGTAGCGGGGGCGCATCCCGATTTTGCGGCAGCGGCGAGCGCGATGACCTCAATCCGCGATATCCAGTACCGCCCGATTCCGGAAAACGTCGCTGTCTACGAGCGGCTGTTCGGACTCTACACCCGGCTGCACAATCTGTTCGGCACGGAAAACTACGCCGACAACCAGTTCAATGTGATGAAGGAATTGATAACGATCCGGGGAAATGCCTGTAAGCCCGCCACCCACTGAGGTGGGCAAAACGAGGGTGGTAACTTTTGGGGAGAGTATTCACCACAAAGACTGATGCTCGGGATTCAGGGGGTAGATTAGCCACAAAAGGCACAAAAATCACAAAAGAAGTGCAGTATGTTTTGTGGCTTTTGTGCATTTTGTGGCAATCAATTGCAGTGTTTTGGTGTATTGATGGTTTCTGTGTATTCTGCGTATTCCGTAGTTAAAAAATGATGTTGCACGGTTGAAGTTAGTGTTAGGCCAGCCACCCGGAAAAAAGGAAAGTACGATATGTCACAACAGAAGGAACTTTGGTTTGTAACCGGCAGCCAGCATCTCTACGGGCCGAAAACCCTTGGACAGGTCGCGTCCGATTCCAAGGCGATCGCGGCGGCGCTCAGCACCGACCCCGCGATCCCGGCCACCGTCGTCTGGAAGCCGACAGTCAAGACGCCGGATGAGGTCTATGTACTCTGCCGCGATGCCAATGCCGACGAAAACTGCATCGGCCTGATTACCTGGATGCACACCTTCAGCCCGGCCAAGATGTGGATCGCGGGCCTGACCGTACTGAAGAAACCCTTCGTGCACCTGCATACGCAATTCGGTCGCGACATCCCCTGGAGCGAGATCGATATGGATTTCATGAACCTGAACCAGTCGGCGCATGGCGACCGCGAGTTCGGCTTCATCTGCACACGCCTGCGCAAGCAGCGCACGGTCATCACGGGCCACTGGCAGGAGCCGGACGTGCGTGCCGAGCTGGGCGACTGGACACGCGCCGCACTCGGCTGGCATGCCTCGCAGCATCTCAAGATCGCCCGTTTCGGTGACAACATGCGCGAAGTAGCGGTGACCGAAGGCGACAAGGTCGAGGCGCAGATCCGTTTCGGTTACGCGGTCAACGGCTACGGCATGGGCGAACTGGCCGCCTATGTGAACGACGTAACCGAGGCGAAGATCACGGCACTGGTGGCGGAATACGCCGCGTGCTACGCGATCAGCGGCGGCGATGCCGCCTGCGCGAGCATACGCGAACAGGCCCGTATCGAGATCGGCATGCGCGCCTTCCTCGAACAGGGCGGATTCGGTGCGTTCACCACCACCTTCGAGGACCTGCACGGTTTCCGGCAGCTTCCGGGCTTGGCCGTGCAGCGTCTGATGGCCGACGGTTACGGGTTCGGTGCCGAGGGCGACTGGAAGACTGCCGCCATGGTGCATATCATGAAAGTGATGGGGCATGGGCTGGAGGGCGGTACATCCTTCATGGAGGATTATACCTATCACCTCGATCCCGCCGGTATGCGCGTTCTCGGCTCGCACATGCTGGAGGTCTGCCCGTCGATCGCCGCAGCCAAGCCCCGGCTTGAAGTGCATCCGCTGGGCATCGGTGGCAAGGAGGCTCCCGCCCGGCTGGTATTCAACGTTCCGGCGGGCCCGGCCATCAACGTCTCGCCGATCGATCTGGGCGACCGGTTCCGCATGATCGTCAACGAGGTCGAGACCGTCGTGCCGCCGCACGACCTGCCGAACCTGCCGGTGGCGCGGGCGCTCTGGATCCCGCAGCCGAACCTGAAAGTCGCGGCCACGGCATGGATCCTGGCCGGCGGAGCGCATCACACAGCCTACTCCAGCCAGTTGAAAACCGCGCACATCGAGATCTTCTGCGAGATGGCGGACGTCGAACTGGTCGTGATCGACGCCCGGACCGAACTGCGCCGATTCAAGCAGGCGCTTGAATAGTGCCTTGCAACATGCCTGTTCTACTGAAAAACCTAACGGCGGATGGCCTGCATGCGGCACTGGCCACGGCGGGGGTGTCGCTGCGGCTGGCACGCAGACTGCAGGCGGCGGCCGTGCGGCGGGACGAGATTCCCGGGCAGTTGCCAGAGGTTTCGCCGAAGCTGCTGGCGCGTGTGCGGGAGGAATGCCGCCTGCCGCGGTTGACGCTGCTGGACAAGCAGGTCTCGCCCCTGGACGGCTTTGCCAAGTACCTCTTCCAGGGTGACGGCAAAGCGCCGTTCGAGTCGGTCCGGATTCCCCTGTTGCACCGCCCCGGCGACGAGAAATACGTGGTCTGCGTCAGCTCGCAGGTGGGCTGCGCCATGGGCTGCGCTTTTTGCGCGACGGGGCGGCTGGGGTTCGTGCGCCACCTCTCGGCGTGGGAAATGGTGGACCAGGTGATCCGCATCCGCGCCGACTCGGCGCATCCGGTGCGCGGGGTCGTGTTCATGGGCATGGGCGAACCGATGCTCAATTATGACGAGGTGGTCCGCGCGGCGCGTATCCTGAGCGAACCCTGCGGGATGGCGCTGCCGGCCAAGGCGATCAGCATCTCGACGGTGGGGATTGTACCGGGCATCCGGCGCTTCACGGCCGACAAGCTGCCTTTCCGCCTGGTTGTCTCGCTGGTCAGCGCCGACCCGGAGCGGCGGAGTAGCGTGCTGCCGGCGGAGCAGGCCTGGCCACTGCCGGAACTGATGCAGGCCATCCGCGACTATCACCAGGCGTCGGGCCAGAGGGTGACGCTGGCGTGGACAATGATCGCGGGGTTCAACGTGCGGGAGGAAGATGCAGTACAGCTGGCGGCGCTCCTGCACGATCTGCCGGTCACGCTGGACCTGATCGACGTGAATGACCCGACGGGCCTGTTCCATCCGCCTTCGCCGGGGGAACTGAATGCATTCCGCGATGCCCTGCGCCGCCATCTGGGAATGCCGGTCAACCGCCGTTACAGCGGCGGCCAGGACATTCACGCCGCCTGCGGCATGCTTGCCGCCAGGCGGTATGACGGCATCAGGCTTGGACGACAGAACAACGCCTCGCAGAAACGGCTTGCCTTGAGCACCGTATCGCGGTAGAAATATGCTTATTGTGAAAGCACGAATTGCCGATTTCACTACACACGTGGAGGGTTGCGATGCCAGACATCAAGAGCAGCAGTGAACATATTGACATCGACTGGTACCGGGTCCCATTGGATAAGCAAGTCCTGCAGGACCTGAACCGGCGCAGCGACCTGAAGGGGCTTGCCCAGTCGGTCGGGTTTCTCGCCCTGCTGGCCCTGACCGGATTCCTTGTCCTCTACAGCGCGGGGCGGGGAATATGGAGCTGGGTCCTTGTGCCTTTGTTTCTCATCGTGCACGGCTCCTTCTTTAACTTCCTGCTGAACGGTTTTCATGAGCTATGTCATGGAACGGTATTCGCCACCCGCTGGCTCAATGATTTCTTCCTGAAAATCTACAGTTTGCTCGGCTGGTATAGCTATGTCAGCTTCCAGCAAAGCCATCGCCGCCATCATCGCTACACCCTGCATCCCCCCTTCGATTCGGAGGTTGTCCTGCCGATCAAGCACTCCATCAAGGGCTTCTGCAAATTCGCTATCATCAACGTGCGATTCCGATTCAATTTCCGCGGTTTTTACAGGCACGCAAGGGGGATCATTCTCGACCCGTGGCAGCAGAAACTGTTCCCGGAATCCAAGCCCGAACTCCGGCATCAGCTTATCGGCTGGGCCCGGTTGACCCTACTCGTACACGGCATGATCATCATCGCATCCATCCTGCTGGGGATCCTTGTGCATCCCCGGTGGCTGCTGCTACCGCTCGTCACAACCTTTGCACGTGCATTCGGGCAAGGCTTGAATTTTCTCCTGAACGAGACGCAGCACGTGGGGTTGAGCGATAACGTGCCGGACTTCAGGCTCTGTGCCCGGTCGATCCGTGTAAACCCCTTTTTCGGGTTCATATACTGGCAGATGCAGTATCATATCGAGCATCACATGTATGCGGCCGTGCCGTTCTATAATCTTCCCCGGCTTAACCGTCTGATCAGGCAGCAGCTCCCGGAACCACCGAATGGCGTGATAGCCACCTGGCGGAAAATCGGGTGGATTCTCGCCAGACAGAAAGAGGATCCCGCCTACACCTACAAGCCATCCTTGCCAACAACGGTCTGATAACGCCAAGTCACTGCATATTCTTGACTTCATCGGGGAGGTGACGCATAGTCTGGTGTTCAGCAAACGAGGACCCCGGACAGTGGCGTAAATCAGCTTTTACACGCCTTGAAATGAAGCGAGGATTGCATGATGAACAATCGAAAAACAACCGGCGAGCCGTCTATCGGCCAGAGGCAATGGTTTCTCAAAATCGAGGAAGGACAGGTTTTCGGGCCGACTGATGTGCCCACCCTGCTCGGCTGGGCCCGCCAGGGACGCGTCGCGCCCGGGCATCAGGTGTCCGAGGACAGGAAAGCCTGGATCCATGCCGAGCGCATTCCCGAGCTTGAAATGATATGGATGGTCGAGCTGGCAGACGGCTCGTTCTACGGACCGCTGAACATCCACGCCATTTCCGATCTCGTGCAGGATGGCACCGTGGCTGCCGATGCGGCCATGATCAACCAGCTGACGAACGAGAAGTCGTCGGTCGCCGAACGCGAGCAGATCATCAACTCCCCCGCCCTGATCGATGCCGACATGGCCGTGGCGCCGGTCGTCGCCAAGGCCGCATCCGCCCCCGCCACCGGGGCGGCGGCAGTCATCGCGGACCCCGAGGCTGGCAAGCGGCAAGCCGCCCTGGAGCAGGAGCTGGCCCGACTGCGCGCGGAGGCCGATGAGCTGCGCGAGCAGATGAAGGATGAGCAGCAGGCGGCCGAACGGGTCAAGAAGCAGAGTGCCGCCGCCGAGGAAGCGCTACAGAAGCAGATCGGCACGCTGGAGTCGGACAAGCAGCGCATCGCCGCCAGCCTCGAGAAGGCGGAGAATGAATTGAAAAAGGCCAGTCTCTCGCCTAACGGAAAGGCGGACGGGGCGAAATCGGGGCCGAAGAAGAAGGACGGGGCCGAGCTGGAAGCCAGCCTGCAGAAGGAGAAGCAGGATCAGGATCTTAAACGGAATATAGAAGTACTGAAAGCCGAGGCCGAAGCCGTCACTGCCAAACTGAGGCAGACCGAGGAGCATCTCAAGGAGCTTACGCGCACCAATGCCACACTGCGCCAGGATGCCGACAAGCGCGAGGCGGAACTGAAGACACAGATCAGTACGCTCAAGACAGAGACCGAGTCTTCAGCCAGGCAGCTCGCCGAGGCCGAGAAAAGCCTGACTAGGGAGAAAGCCGAGCGCGAGGCGATCGCCCGCAAGGCGGGTGAGACGGTAGCGCAGCTCAACGGCAAGGTCGACAGCCTGCAGCAGTCGGCCAAGGCAGCCGATTCGAAGCTGAACGCGGCAGAGAAACAGCTTCGTCAGCTAAGTGATGGCCATGCGGCACTAGTCAAGGAGAAGGCGAACCTGGAGAAGCAACAGCACGAGCGCATTACACAGCTTCGCAAGCAAGCGGAACAAACAGCCGGGAATCTCAAGTCAACACAACAGGCACTTGACGACGAGCGCAAACGGTTGGACATCGCCAAAAGCGAAACCAGCGAGAAAGAGAACCTGCTGAACCAGAAGCTCATCGCCCTTCAGTCAGCCGCAAATATCAACGCGAAGGAACTGGAAACGGCGCAACAAAGCCTGACCACCCTCTCGAACGAGAAACAGCAACTTGAAAAACAGAACGAGACGCAGTGTGCACAGCTGACCGCCCAGATCGAGAGCTTGCGCCAATCCGCCGAGGAAACCGCCGTCAACCTGGCAGCCGCCCGGCAGGAGCTTGAACAGGAACGTACGCAACACGATGATACACGCAAATCGGCAGAACAGCGACTGACGCAATCCGCCAGCCGCATAGCGGCACTCCAGGAAGAACAGCAGTCAGCAACCCGCCGCCTGGCAAACGCCGAGAAGCAACTGAGCGAAATGGCGGCAACGCATGCCGCCTTGCAGGAAGAAAGCAATGCACGCGAAGCTCAATTGAAGGCGGAATCGGAAGCGGTTTCCGTCAGACTCAGAGAGACAGAGTCGCAGATCAGGGAACTTTCGCGGACCAACGCCACCCTACGGCAGGACGCTGGCCAGCGCGAACAGGAACTAATGGCACAGATCAGTGCTCTCAAGGTCGAGGCGGACTCATCTGTACAGCGGCTGGGGGAAGCTGGCAAACGATTGGACATGGAGAAAGCCGAGCGTGAAAAACTCGCCCGCCATGCGGCCGAGACGGAAGCCCAGCTCAATCAGAAAATTGACAATCTGCAGCAAAAGGCGAAAGCGGCAGAGCTCCGGCTGAACGAGGCGGAAACCCAGCAGCAAGCACTCCGCGAGGGCAATGCGGCACTCGTCAAGGAAAAGTCCAGCCTGGAGCAGGACCTGCAGCAGCGCATCACGAAACTATTCCAGCAGGCGGAGCAAACCGCAGGCGAACTGGAAATCACACGGCAGGCGCTCGTGACCGAGCGGCAGCGGCTGGACATCGCCAAAAGTGAAACCAGTGAAAAAGAGAACCAGCTGAACCTGAATCTGACAAAGCTTCAAGCGGCGGCAAACAAGACCGCCGGGGAGCTACAGTCAGCGAAGGAGAGCCTTACTTCGCTTTCGCATGAGAAACGGAAACTGGAAGAGCAGAACGAACAGCAATACGCGGAATGGGCACAACAGATTGAATCGCTGAGAATGTCGGCAGAGGAGGACGCGGCCCGCCTGAGCGCTGCCGAAAAGCAACTTCTTGATATGGCCGCCACACAAACGGTGCTCCAGGAACAGAGCAAAAAACGCGAAACGCAATTGATCGAGGAAATCGGCGAGTTGCAGAACGCGACTGCGGCCACCAAACATATGCTTGAGAGCGCCGAGCAAGCCCTGCAGGATGAAAAAGGACGCCACGACGATACACGGGCCGAGGCCCGCAGGATGGAGACCGCGCTGAACCAGCGCGTGAGCGAGCTACAGAGGGCGGCGGAATCGGCAGCCGCGCAGCTTCAGGAGGCGGAACAGCAGCTTGGCGCCCTGCAAGGCGATCACAAGGCGCTGCGCCAAGACAGCGAGAACCGCGAAGGCGAATTGAGGCGGCAGATCGAAGCCCTGCAGGGTGAGTCCGCCAGGCGAGCGGCGGAACTTCATCAGGCCAGGACCAGCCTGGAAACCATGCAGACGCAGTCCAGCGGCGATGCCGCATCGGCCAAACGGCACCAGCAGGAGCTCACAGCCCGTATACAGGACCTCGAGCGCGAATCGCTCAAGGGTGCCGATCAGTTGCGCCATGCCCGTGAACACCTCAAATCCCTGACCGACGAGCACCAGACCCTGCGCGAGGCCACTCTCGCCAAGGAACAGGATTTGATCGAGCAGATCGAGACGTTCAAGACATCAGCCGCTCAGACTGCCGGGGAACTGGAGACCGCCCGCCAGGATCTGGAGGATGCCCTGCAGGCGCAGGAGACGGCGCGCCAGGAGGCAGCCGCCCGCGAGGCCAGCCTGCAGCAGACCATTACCGAATTGAAGGGGCATATTGCCGACAAGGAGGCGGAGATCCAGAACACCCGCGATGCCCTCGCCGAGGCGAGCTACCGAACCAACCGTGTCAAGACGGAGGCGGATGAGCGCAAGACGGAACTGACCACACGGATCGAAGGCCTGCAGGAAGCGCTTCGCCGTGCCAACGAGCACAGCCTGGCCGAGAAGACGGAACTGGAGCAGCAGCAGGCGGTCACTCGGCAGCAGCTTGACGAGACCGAACAGGCGCTCCAGTCCGCCCGGCAGCAGCAGGATCAGGCACGCCAGCTCATCGAGCAGACACGTGGCGCCCTCAGCCAACAGTCCGCGCGGGTCGAGGAACTCGAGCACCAGATAGCCAAGCGGTCCGCCGAGTTCAGCGAGCAGCAGGATCTGGGCGGACGCCGGATTGCCGCCGTGCAGGAGGCGCTTGATACCGCCCGCCAGGAATCCCGGGCCCTGCACGATCAACTCGAACAGACAAAGGAGGCACTTGAATCCGCCAACGAGCGCATCGCCAGACTGGAAGCGGAAGCCGCCGCGCTGAATGAACTCGTCCAGACGCTGCAGCAGGAAATCGCAAGCCTCAACGCGCAATTGCAGCAGGAACATGAACAGACACAACAGGAGCGCGAAACCGCCATGGCTCAGGCGCAGGCCGCGCGACTGCAGGAACTGGAAGCCGTTACCAAGCAGGCACAGCAGGTGCAGGACGCACTGCTGCGGGCCATGGCCGACCAGCAGGTGCAGACACAGCAGCAGCAGGATGCGCTGCGGCAGGAACTGGAAGCTGCAAGCGTGCAGGCGCAGCAGGTGCAGGACGCACTCCAGCAGGCCATGACCGACCAGTTGGCACAGGCACAGCAGGCGCAGGACGCGCTGCGGCAGTCCATGACCGAGCAGCAAGCGCAGGCACAGCAGCAGCAGGACGCGCTGCGGCAGAAACTGGAAGCAGAAACCGCGCAGTCGCAACAGGAGAAGGATGCGCTGCGACAGGAGCTGGAAGCCGTAACCGCGCAGGCGCAGCAGCTACAGGACGCGCTTAAGAAGTCGATGACCGAGCTACAGGCGCAGGCGCTGCTGCAGCAGAACGCGCTATGGCAGAAGCTGGAAGCAGAAACCGCGCAGTCGCAGCAGGAGAAGAATGCGCTGCGACATGAGCTGGAA
>JAIFLS010000054.1 GCA_020048935.1 bacterium
AGTAGGCAGTGAAGTCGCCTGTCGTCGTCTCGGTGAACAGGAAATCGTTGTAAAATGTCTCGATGTAACTGTTAGCTGTGGCGACATTCGTATTGGCGTGAAGCGCCGCCAACGCATAACAGGCCGTCCCCCAAGCGCGTGTATCCGCCGTCGTCGATAGCGGATCCGGCCAGGGATTATCGACATTGTACTGCACCATCTGGCGCAGCCGGTCATCCGTCTGATCTGCCTGAAGCAGACAGGAAAAGGCCAGCCATGCTCCTGCAGAAAGAAGTAGCCTGAATTTCATACTGCCGATTGTGTTTAATATCATGATAAGTTAATACTCCTATATTATTTAAAGCGAAACACGGTCCCTCGCATCAATCCGTTGAACGCTGCGACCGTAATCCACCGGGGCGTAGCGGCGGACGCGAACTTGTAAGTCCGGTTTCCCGCCGGGACTCCATTCTCGTAACCTGCAGATCCCTCTGCGCTTCCGATGTTCTCCCCGAAGATCTGCGCGAGACTAAAACCGTTTGCGTTGAACCCGGCGATGACGAAACTATTGGGACTGGGAACATTGATATCGACATCCAGTGGAGTACCGGAATCAGTTGCCACGGCGCTCGCATCGCCCGCCGCCGCCCCCGAGAGCGAAACAGCAGCGAACCCGACCCCGTTCACAGTGGTGACACTCGTGCAGTCCACAGTCAGGTCGGCAGCCCCCCCTGTGTAAGGGTTATCGAGGTAGTAGACGCCCACCTCGGCCGCCGTGAACTTATACGCTGCAGTCAGCGCCACACCGTTGTAGGTCACGTGGACGGCCCCGGCCCCGGCATTTGATTCCGCCGTAAGCACAACAACAAGCTTGTTCGCCGTCGCGCCGGCGTTGAAGGAAAGCGTGTAAACTTTGTCGCCGGTGCTGGCCTCAACATATTTACCCGTGTTGACAACACTCGGCGACATGTCATCTACCAAGAGCCGGGCTGTATCGTAGGTGCCATGGGAATCCCCGGCGAACAGCAGGTTCTTATCATCGCTGGTGCCGGTGCGGCCGAGGATGAAGGTGGCCTTGTCGTTCGAATCCGCATTAATGAAATCAACAAACGCCTCGCTTGAAAACCGGATCACAGTCCCCGTCGGCGCCGCCTTGCCGCCATTTCCATCCAGCGCAAACGTTCCCAGCAGTTTTGCCCCCCCGAGGTCGGCCGCGTAGGCCGATGCGGCATTGTTTCCCGGCGCATTCGCCCAGGGCAATCCGTTGGTCAGCGCAACGTTGTCCAATGCCTGATTCGTTATGCCATAGACATAGATCGTCTGATCATTGTCGGCTATACCAACATCATCAATCAAGCTCACGGTCAGGCACAACGCGGCGTGTGTCGCCGTGAAGTCGATTGCGGAAGTATCGAAACGGATACACCCCTTGCGAGTTCCTGCCAGCAGGTCCTTGTTCTTGACGTGCCATTGCGTGCCTCCGAAAGCAGAGCCGTCAACGTCATACTGACCACTGATGCCGCCGGCACCATTCGTCGTGGCAATCGAAACCGTCGCCGCCTCCAAAGAACAGCAGATTCCCATAACCAACACCATCATCAAACGGAGTTGTTTCTTTAATGTGTTCAAGGTGCTTGCCCTTTTCACCGATTTCTCCTTTTCCATTTCGATGTGTAACATATACCTAACCGCTGAATTTACGTAATAGACAAATCGCCTAAGTTTGTAAGGGAATCGCCGATTGGATGCAGGATTGAAAATGTCCTGGAGGCATCCTGATTGGCGGTAATAGCGCAATATGCCAATGATTATCACCATAATCCTGTCAAGCGCGCCAGTGCATGAGTAGGGTGGGTGATGTGGGGATTAGGCCGATAGCAGGCCGTTACTCCGGCTGCCTGAACGTCGATCGACGCGGTGTCTCACCAAACATCGACTTGTAGATGGCGTGAAAGTGATGGGCATCGTCAATGCCGACCTCGTCCGCCACCTGCTCCACCGTCATCGCCGGCATGGTGGCAAGCATCGAGCGAGCCAGCGAGAGCCTGACTCTCTGCACATACTTCTGTGGAGCGGCGCCTGTTATGGCGGTGAAAAGCTGACGGAACCGGCTAACGGAAAGGTGACAGCTCTCTGCCATATGCGGCACGCTCCAGTCCTCTGCAGGCTTTCTTTTGATTTGAGCCAGAAGACGGACAATGCGCTGGTCTGTCTGTTCAGGCAGAGCCTCCAGCGCTCTGCCCCGCAGTATCTGCTCGATCAGCAAAGACTCCACAACTTTCTTCATGTAGACACCTCCCTGTTCAGGGTTTCGCCCCATCAGGCAGGTACATGCAGACAGACTGGCGATCCATGTGTCAAGATCCGATACGGAACCAAATGAGGCCCCGAGTCTCAGCAGGAACCTGTGACGCGTCTCATCGTAAAGGTGCATATGAAGCGCGAAGACCTCGTAGTAATCGACACCATCCGCCATTGTGACCCCGTGAGGCCGCCCTGCGGGCACCATCATGAATTCACCAGGCTTTATCAGCCGGTGCTCCCCATCCACCTTGCAGTCAAGAGCGCCTTTGATGGGGAGATAGATAAAGTCGTCCGGGATCACACGGCCCGGGCTTATTACCCTGGCTTCGTCACCACGACAAAAGAGGCAGCTCAGCGGCAGGAACTCAAGGCGCCCGGTCAGGTCTACGATAGCCTGGGCCTGACCATCCGACAAGTAATCCGGCAATGTTAACGCAATATTCATTGGCCTCCTGGCTATCCCGGTTCACGTGGAAATGTAGCGGAATCGGCCTGGCGATGTCAAATCCGGCTCAAGTGGTCCATAACAACTCAACGACAGGGCATCTGCGATTTGGTGTCTTCGCTTAGAAGATTCGCCTTTCAAATGGTTACGATCGACTGATTCCGACGCGGTGACCGCAACAATAGAAAGCGGATTTTTGTCACACTCGCTCCTCAGATTCGGGGCATCCTTCGCCATCAGGTCCTCGGCATCCAGAAAGGCTTCCCGTTCCCATCCCATTCCACCCCATGTTCAAAACGCCTGCACCGTATCGCTGAATTCCGCCCAGGACCAATCCTGATCGCTCAATTGTGCCAATTCGTTACTGTCAACTGTTTTTTGGTGGTGATCGTCCCGTCGTCCACCGCTCTCGTCGCCCGTTATCGTCCACCGAAAGGGTCGGAAACCAGTCCGTGAATTTGAGGTTGTCTGCAGCATTTAAACGTCAATCTCCACCCGCTTGAGGCGTGCGGATGTGCCCGTGCAGATGCGGACCTGCGACTTGCTCACGCCGTAGGTCTTCGCCAGCAGCTTGATGAGTTCGGCGTTGGCCTTGCCGTCGACCGGCGGCGCTTTCAGCCAGACGGTCGTGACGCCATCGGCCCCGGTCTCGATCTTCTCCTGCCGCGAGCCGGGCTTGACCTTCACCGAAATCTTCACTTATTATCCGTCTCGCTGTACATCGATTTGCGGGCGGTGTACTTCAGCACGATGGGAGCCCCCTCCAGGCCGAACCGGCGTCGCAGCGCCCGTTCGAGATAGACTTCGTAGGCCGGACGCATGAGATCGGGGCGATTGACGAAGACGCGGAGGCAAACCGGATCGGTGCCGATCTGCGTGGCATAGTAAAGCCTGAGCCGCCGTCCCTGGATAGACGGCGGCGCGACCTTCTCTACCGCCTCCTGCAGGGTCCGGTTCAGGACACCGGTCGGCAACGTCCCTGTCACCTGTGCCGCCACGGTATCAATAGCCTCGATCGTTCGCCGGATGTTGTACCCGTCGAGGGCCGAGGCGAACACGATCGGGCAATGGCCCATGAACGGCATCGCCTTTTCCAGTGCCGGACCATACTGGCGCTGGGTAACCTCGCCACTGGCCAGATCCCACTTGTTGACCAGGATCACACAGCCGCGTTTGTGCTCGCAGATCAACGCCGCGATTTTCTTGTCGTGGGCCGTCGGTCCCTGCACCGCATCAAGCATGAACACGACGACGTTCGCTTCCTTGATGCTCTGCTCGGAGCGGTAGAGACTGAACCGTTCGACGGTATTGTCGATCTTGCCCGCGCGGCGGATGCCGGCCGTATCGACCAGCACGTAATGCCTGGCCTGGGGACCCGTGCCCATGGAGAACGGCACATCAATGCTGTCACGCGTCGTTCCTGCCACATCCGATACAATCACCCGGTCGCTGCGCAACAGGCGGTTTACATAGGAGGACTTGCCTACATTCGGACGCCCGACGATCGCCACGCGCAGCGGCGTCTTGATGGTTTCATTCACAGCGGCAGGCAGCACGGAAAACACCTGAGCCATCAGGTCATCCATGCCACGGTTCTGCAGCGCCGAAACCGGAAAAACCGGAAAGCCGAGCCGCGCGAAATCAGACGCGACAGCATCAAAACGTTCCCCGTCGGCCTTGTTTGCCGCCACGAAGGCCGGACAGCCGCTGCGATGGATCAGGTTTGCGACCTCCTCGTCCATCGGGTGCAAACCCGCCTGGATATCGGTCACCAGCAACACCGCGGCGGCATCTTCAAGCGCCGCCTCGGCCTGCTTGCGGATGCCGGCCTCGATCACGTCCAGCCCGCTTGGACTGCTTACCCCTCCGGTATCGACCAGTTCGAACCGCTCGTTATTCCAGACAACCTCGCGCACCAGGCGGTCGCGCGTCACGCCGCTTTCCGCATGCACAATGGCGATACGCTTGCCCGCCAGCCGGTTGAACAGCGCCGATTTACCAACATTCGGGCGCCCAAGGATGGCCAATATCCGTTTTTTTTCCATTCCGTAGACCCTTCCAATAACATTTGAACTATACCCGTTAAGCTGCTATAAAGCGAGTTCATTATAAGTGTGGGCGATCCCGCCGGCCTTGTGCCGGTGGTGAAGAAAGTTGAGCGGGGTCATATCCCCCACCTCAACGTTAGCCTCCACCGGCGCAAGGCTGGCGGGCTGCAAGTCACAGGTAAAGGGAAAATGAAATGGCAGGCATCTTCAAGGCATATGATATTCGCGGCATCTACGGCAGGGAGCTGACGGACGAGATTGCATTCCGGATCGGCAGGGCCTTCGCCACACTGCTCAAACCCCGGACCGTCGCGGTCGGCCGCGACATGCGCCCGCATTCACAACCGCTTTTCGATGCGCTCGCGCGCGGACTCAACCTGCACGGCGCGGATGTGATCGACCTGGGGCTCTGCTCGACCCCGATGACCTACTTCGGCATCGGCTCCTCCGGGGCCGACGCCGGCATCATGGTCACCGCCTCGCACAATCCCGGTGAGTACAACGGCATGAAACTTTGCCGGGCAGGCGCGGTCCCGATCAGCGGGGCCACCGGCATCGCCGATATCGAGCGCATCATCGCCGATGAATCCTTTGATGCGCCCGCCAGCACCGCCGGCCGCATCATCCATCGCCCCATCTTGGAAAGCTACGCCGCCAGCATCCGTAGACATGCCGCCCTGAAGCATCCGGTCCGCCTGGCGATCGACATGGCCAACGGCATGGGCATCGTCGAATCGAAGGTGCTGGAAGGGATTCTCGAGATCGATCCGCTGTTCTATACGCTCGACGGCACCTTCCCAAACCACGAGGCCAATCCGCTGATCGAGGAGACCTACGCGGACCTGCAGGCGAAGGTTCGCGCCGGACGTTATGATTTCGGGGTCGCCTTCGACGGCGATGCGGACCGGGCGGGGTTCGTGGACGAAAAGGGTGAGATCATCCCGATGGACATGATCACGGCACTGATCGCACGCGATGTGCTCTCGCACGAAAAGGGTGTGATATTCTACGACCTTCGCAGCAGTTGGTCGGTAAAAGAGGTCATTGCCGAGGCGGGCGGCACCCCGATGATGTGCCGCGTCGGCCATGCCTTCATCAAGCAGCAGATGCGCGATGCGGGAGCGTTGTTCGCAGGTGAGCTTTCCGGGCACTACTATTTCCGCGACAACTACTATACCGAGAGTTCGGCTCTGGCCGTGATCCGCGTCGCCAATATCGTCAGCGCCGCCGGACGCCCGCTCTCCGAGCTGATCAAGCCGATCCGGCGCTATTTCGCCAGCGGCGAGATCAACTCCGAGGTCAGGAACCCCGCTGCCGCCTTAACGCGGATCCGCGACCGCTACCGCGACGGACACCGGTTCGACCTGGACGGGATCAGCGTGGAATACGCCGACTGGTGGTTCAATGTCCGCACATCCAACACCGAACCGCTGGTCCGCCTGAATGTGGAGGCGAAGACCATTCAACAAATGCAACAGAAACGTGACGAGCTGCTCGCCGTCATCAGGGAGAAATCATGACCACAAACGAACTACTGGCCGTAACTGCGGGAAAATTCAGCACCTGGTACGGCAGACCACACACCGTCGCCGCCTATGCGCCAGGGCGTATCGAGGTCATCGGCAACCATACCGACTACAACGAAGGCTATGTCCTTTCAGCCGCGATCAACATGGGCGTCTGCTTCCTGGCGGCCCCCTCACCTGACAGCACCTGCCGACTCGTGGCGGGCGACCTGATGGAGGAAGTCGCCTTCGACATGCACCGTGTGCAGCGCGATCCCGACACCATGTGGGCCAACTACATCAAGGGCGTATTCGCCAAACTTATCCCGCACGTGAAGAATGGCAAGGGCTGGCACGGGCTCTTCTTCAGCACCGTGCCGCTGGGGGCCGGGCTCTCCAGTTCCGCCGCGCTGGAGATGAGCGCGGCGCTCGGGCTTTGCGGACTGTACGGCATTGAGCGCCCGCCATTGGAACTGGCCCTGATCGGACAGGCGGCGGAACACGAGTATGCCGGCACGAAATGCGGCGTGATGGACCAGATTTCCAGCCTCTTCGGAAAGGAAGGACATCTGGTCAAAAGCGATTTCCGCACCCTGAAGGTCGAGACCACCCCCATCGGCAGTAACTTCTGCTTCCTGGTGGTCGGCACCAACGCCAAGCATGCGCTGGTGGACGGGGCCTACAACGAGCGACGCGCGAGCTGCGAGACGGCGGCGGCCTGGTTTGCCGGCAAGCTGGATCATCCCGTGAAGGCACTGCGCGATGTCAGCATGGATGAATGGCTGCAATACAAGGACCAGATGCCGGCTCTGGCGGCCAAGCGCGCCGCGCATGTGATCGGGGAGAACGAGCGCGTCCTGGCCGGTGCCGAGGCACTGCAACGCGGCGACATCAAGCATTTCGGATTCCTGATGTTCGAGTCACACCACAGTTCCATCGTCAATTTCGAGAATTCATGTCCGGAGCTGGACTTCGTTGTCGATCAGTCCCGCCGTATACCCGGCATTTTGGGTGCGCGACTATCGGGCGGTGGTTTCGGGGGAAGCGCCGTACTGCTGGCGCATCCGCAGGATGTGGCAAGCATTGCACAGGCGCTGAGCGGCCCCTACCTGAAGAAGTTCGGCCACCCCTGCACCGTACACACAATCATTCCATCAAACGGCGCACGTATTTTGTAGGCAAGCCAGCCGCTCGGGGCTTCCGTGCAAAAACGAATGGGTAACTGGAGAAAAATCGAATCGAACATCCAACAACCAACGCCCAACAACCAACGCCCAAGTTGGGGAGCATTCCTTGGATTGTTGGGCGTTGGATGTTGGTTGTTGGGCGTTGAAATGAATTGAAGTTATAAACAAGTACAGAAAGGTTTTATTATGCACCATGTCAATTACGAGACCCGCAGGCGGCGGCCCGGCTGCTTTTTCACCCTTGTCCTGCTGCTTATCGCAGGCTTCCTCATGGCCTGGTTCCTTCCTCCCCCACCTGAACATTCCATGCTGGCTTCCTGGTTCTCCAGCCCTGTCGCCACGGAGGGTGCCGATGAGTTCCCCGCACTGGACGAGATCTGGTCAGAAGGCAGCGGCACGAACAAGGTGGTCCGGATTCCGCTTTCCGGGATGATCATGCTTGACCAGTCCGCCTCCGGGATCTTCGGCGGCGTCAGTTCCTCGGACATGGCACTGCTGGCCATCCGTCGCGCCTCGGCCGACCCCGACGTCCAGGCCATCATCATGGAAATCGACAGCGGCGGCGGTGGCATCACCGCCAGCGACATCCTGTATCACGCGCTGCTGAACTTCAAGGCGAAGGATCCCCGCCGCCGCGTGGTCTCGATCTGCGGAGATATGGCGGCATCCGGTGCCTATTACATCGCGCTGGCATCCGACCGCATCATTGCCCGTCCCACGACGATCACCGGCTCGATCGGGGTGATCATCCAGAGCGTCAACCTGCGCCTACTGGCCGAACGGTACGGCATCGCCGACGTGACCTTCAAATCCGGCGAGAACAAGGATCTGCTCAACCCCCTTGGCGATATCTCCGAGCAGGAACGCGAGATCGTGCAATCCGTCGTGGATGCCATGCACCAGCGTTTCGTCTCGCTGGTGGCGAAACACCGCTCGATCCCCGATGACAAACTGGCCACGCTGACGGACGGCCGCATTTTCACGGCCCAGGCGGCAATGGAACAGGGACTGATTGACGACATCGGCTACTGGGAGGACGCGGTCAGCCAGACGCTCACTTTGCTCGATGTTCCCGATATCATCATCTACCGCTACGAGGAATCCTTCTCCATCTCGGCATTGCTGAAAGCGACCAGGGAACTCAATCCTCGCGCCTGGCTTGGGCGTCAGGACAGCGCACGCCTTCAGTACCGTCTTTCGCTGTAGCCATGCATAAAGTCAGCGATATCGATTGGGCCACATGGCAGCCTCGGCAGCGGGCCACCCTATTGTTCGTGATCGAGCATAACCAGGTCTTGCTGATCCACAAGAAGCGCGGACTCGGAGCGGGCAAGATCAACGGACCCGGCGGACGACTCGAGCCTGGCGAGACCCCGCTTGCCGCGGCGGTACGTGAAGTACAGGAGGAACTCTGCATCACCCCCGGCGACATCGAGTTTAGCGGCGAGCTTTTCTTCCAGTTTACCGATGGGCTCTCGATCCACTGTACTGTATTCCGTGCCGCCTCCCACGATGGGGAACCTCGGGAAACAGACGAAGCCATACCGCTCTGGATGGATCTGGAAAAAATCCCCTACGACCGGATGTGGACCGACGACCG
>JAIFLS010000021.1 GCA_020048935.1 bacterium
CGCGGACACGCAAATGCGCTTGCACGTCCGAAAATCGAAGCCCTGCTGAAATTCCTGGAGATCGAATTGCCCGTGGCAGATGATCATGCCGAGGCGGGCTCCGCCGTGGCGGCAGCGGCGGACGGCACCGCGCCGTGCAGCTACTGCCCGGTATTCGACTGTCCCTCGAATATCCCGTTTACCGTCCAGGGCACGCTTCTGATCAAGCCGCAGGTCCGGCCCGACGCCAACGCCAGGCACTGTGCCTTCTGCGGCGAGCTACTTGAGCGAGCATGTCCGGAGTGCGGGAAGGCCGTCAAGGACGGCGCCTGCTGCACGCAATGCGGAACCCCCTACATCAGCACCCCACCCCGGCTCGCTGGCGACAATCCCGCCGCCTGGGCGGACACCCAGCGCACCCGCCTGCGCGAGCTCGGTATTGGAACCGGAACAGGGTGGTAACGTTAAGGTAGCCCAGTTGCGCCGCAACTGAGGCAACGGCACGCGCGTACAAATTCGCAAATCCCCGTGAGTATGGCAATCAACCGTTTGCTTACAACGCAGAAGCCACGCTCGCGGCGCGAGCGGGCTACCTGTCATCTCCGACGTCTACTGCCATCGAGGCAAGACCTGGCCAGCGATGGCAATCCCGGATCACGCGCCCCCATCACCAGCACGGCGTCCCCCGCTGTCAGGGCTGATTCCCGCAAGGCCTGACGCACCGCGGCATAGTCGGCGACGCAGGCGACGTCGACACCGCCAGCCGCCAGCCGCGACGCCAGCGCCTCGGACCCGATACTGCGATCGGCCGTCCCACCCGCGTCGTAGACCGGCAGCAGCAGCACCCGGTGCCTGCCGCCGCTCAACACGCCAAAGGCGGCGGCGAGGCCGTCGAGCATACTGCGCAGCGGCCCGTAACCGTGCGGACGCCAGACCGCCACCAGACGCCCCGCGAAGGGCTGCACGGCGGCAAGCGCCGCTGCAATCTTGGCAGGATTGTGCGCGTAGTCGTCAATCACGGTGATCCCATCCACGCGTGCCGCCACCTCGAGTCGTCGATGGATCCCGCGGAACGTGGCCAGCGCCGCCGCACTCTGCGCGACCGACACGCCAGCCAGCTCGCAGAGCATGACCGCATGCAAGGCATTCTCGACATTGTGCGCACCGGGCAATGCCAGCCGGAATGTCTCGCCCCGGAATTCGAACCGGCTTCCCCCCGCCCCCACCTCGGGAGAAACCCCGTCCAGATAAGGGGACCCGTCCAGTGCCCCGATACAACGACCGCAAACCCGCGTACGGAACGCCTCGAACACGCGTCGCGTTTCCTCCAGATCGAAATGATCCGCCGACATGTTGGTGATCACAGCGTGGAGCGGCTCGTAGTTCAGCAGCGAGCGGTCACTCTCGTCGGCCTCGATCACCCACAATTCGCCGCCGATTCGGACATTGCCGACATCGGATTCCGACTGCCAGTTGGCCACAGGGGCACCGTTGACCACGGTTGGGTCCAGCCCCGCCTGTTCCAGGATCCAGCCAGCCATTCCCGTGACGGTGCTCTTCCCGCAGGTGCCGGCCACCGCCAGGCAGGATCGTCCCTCCACCAGCTTCGCCAGCAGGACCGAGCGATGCACCACGGGTACCCCGGACGCGGCAGCCGCCAGCACATCCGGATTGCCGGCCTCGATCGCCGTGCTCACGACCACCGCATCCGTTCCTGCCCGCACACCGCTCCCGTCCTGGGGGTAAAGCGTCACGCCAGCCCGACCAAGCTGCCCCAGTACCGGAAGCGCCTCGCCACTGTCATGGTAGCGGTCGGAACCGCTGACCGACAGCCCTGCACCCAGCGCCGACTGCGCCACCGCGCTCATCCCGACGCGATGCCACTCAATCACGGCCACGCTCGACTTCCACCGCCACGCTTCGGGCACCTGTCAGCGCCGCGGGCTTGTCCACGCACACCGTGACCCGCCGTACCCGCGCATTGGCAAGGCAGCGGGCGGCGACCGCATCCGCCAGCCGTTCAATCAGGAAATACGAGCTTTGCGAACAGGAAGCCACCAGCTCATCCTTCAGCGTCTTGTAGTTGACCGTATCCTCGATCGCGTCGGAGGCACAGGCCGCCGCCAGATCGCACTCCATGACGATATTGATCACCACGTCCTGCGGTTCCACCCGTTCGCGGGGATTGATCCCGATAATACAGGTCACCCTCAAATCCCTGATCATAATCCGTTCGGCCATTCCATCCTCCTTCAGCATTCATTTCGGGAGCGGACTAAAGACTACAGATAAAACACGGGAGACTCAACAACCAACACAGACAGGGAGAAATGTGACTGAAGGAACCAAGGAGGGACGACGGTCCCGGCGTCCGCGATGACCGATGGCGGCAACAACTCGACCTTCGCGACCCGTGCGCGGCTCGCGAGGCATTGTATCGTTTTGAAAAAACTTGCCATCTAAATTCACCTCTGTTACCTTGCCGGACATTACGCACACGCCAACGTAGCTCAGTCGGTAGAGCAGCTCACTCGTAATGAGCAGGTCGTCCGTTCGATTCGGATCGTTGGCTCCATGATTTTCAAGCACTTGCAAAAACAACCCTGGACCAGCCCGGCCCTATTTCAACCTATGTATAACCTCGTGTTCGATTTCGCGTGTCTTTCAGTATGCGACTGGTCCCACGCGGGTGTCCGGTGAATTCACTCCCGGTTGAACAGTTTCGCGGGCCGATCGTGGATGCCGTGCGCTCGCATGCCTGTGTGATCGTCGAGGCACCCACCGGGTCGGGCAAGTCGACGCAGATCCCGCAAATGCTGCTGGATGCTGGGTTGGCCGGTAAGGGTGTGATCACCGTGCTCCAGCCGCGTCGCCTGGCGGCGCGTATGCTCGCCCGGCGCGTCGCCGCCGAACGGCACGGCAAGCTCGGTGACGAGGTCGGCTACCAGGTGCGCTTCGATAACCGCACCGGACCGCGCACCCGCATCCGCTTTGAAACCGACGGGATCACCCTGCGCCGCCTCCACCATGATCCGCTTCTGCGGGATACCGCGATCCTGATCTTCGATGAATTCCACGAGCGCCACCTGTACGGGGACCTTATGCTGGGACTGGCCAAGCGCCTGATCGAGCATGACCGTCCGGACCTCAGGCTGGTTGTGATGTCGGCCACGCTCGACACCGCCGAACTCGGGGCCTATCTGCCCGGAGCCGCCGTGATCCGTGCCGAAGGCCGCACCTTCCCGGTCGGGATACGCCACCTGCCCCCGAACGCCAAGCGCGAGAAGGCCCCGCCCTGGGAACTTGCCACCGAGGTGCTGCCGGAGGTGCTGCGCGACGCGCCGGATGGCGATGTGCTGGTCTTCATGCCGGGGGTCTACGAGATCAACCGCACCCTGCGCGAACTGCAACGCATCCCAGTCGCCAAAGACCGGCTGCTGCTACCGCTGCATGGCCAGCTTTCACCGGCACAACAGGATCAGGCGGCCACCCCCGGCAACCAGCGGCGGATCATTGTCGCCACCAATATCGCCGAGACCTCGCTGACGATCGAGGGCGTGACCGCCGTGATCGATAGCGGACTGGTCCGGCGGGCGGGGTTCGATCCGCGACGCGGCATCAACACGTTGCTGACCGGCAAGACCAGCCAGGCCTCCGCCGCGCAGCGGGCCGGGCGCGCTGGGCGTACCGCCCCCGGCATCGCCATGCGGTTATGGACAGAGCGTGATCACGCCAAGCGCCCGGCGCACGAGACGCCCGAGCTGCTGCGGGTCGATCTGGCCGAGACCATGCTGCAGCTCAAGCTGACGGGCATCGATGACCTCGCCGCGTTCCCCTGGATCACGCCCCCGCCCCCGCAGGCCCTGCAAACCGCGCAGGAACTGCTGACCGTGCTTGGCGCGCTGGACGCGTGCGGCCGCCTTACCGCCCATGGATGGCGCATGGCCTCCTTCCCCCTGCATCCGCGCATTTCCCGGATGCTGATCGCCGGCGACGGTCAGCAATGCCTGCCGACGCTCTGCCTGATTGCCGCCCTGCTGCAGGAACAGAATATCCTGCTGGCAGCGGTGGACGACCGGGTACGCGCCCGTCGCCTGGGGCTGGTCGGCGATACACCGGTCTCGGATCTGGCGCTGTTGCTGGCCGCCTGGCATTACGTTTCTGATCGGCATTTCCAGCGCGAGGCAGGCGAGGAGATCGGGGTGCATGTGCAGGCCGCGCGCACGGCCGGTGAACTGCAGGAACAGCTTTTGCAGATCGCCGAGAGCCAGGGGTTGGACAGCTACGAGAAGCAACCGGAGATGGAAGCGGTCTACAAGGCCGTGCTGACGGCCTTTCCCGATCATCTGGCGGTCCGCAGCGGCGGCGACCGCTGCAGCCTGTCCGGCGGGCGGCGTGGCAGCGTCCATCCAAGCTCCATCGTGCCGCGCGAGCATGCGCTGCTGGTCGCGGCGGATATCCAGGAAACGGGCAAAGGCAAGGGCACGGTTGAAGTGACGCTCTCGCTGGTCACGGCGATCAGGGAGGAATGGCTGGAGGAATGCTGCGCCGGGGCATTCCGAATCCGGCGGCGTATATTCTTCGATGCCGTCGGCGGCGGACGAGTTGCCGCCGAGGAGCAGACCTGCCTCGGGGATCTCGTCATCCGGTCGCGACGGCTGGCCAATGTCACATCCGACGAGGCCGCCGAGGTTCTGGCGGTGGAAACGGCGGCGGGTAATATCACGATCAAGGCCTGGGATGCCAAGGTCGAGGCCTGGATCGCCCGCGTGAACCTGGTTGCCACGCATTGCCCGGAGGCTGGCGTGCCGGCCATCGGGGCAGGCGAGCGCACCGCGCTGCTGGCGCAGATCTGCCACGGGGCGCTAGGTGCCAAGGACGTCAAGGCCGCCGCCGTCTGGCCCGTGCTGCAGCATTGGCTCAGCGCGGCGCAGACCGCCGCCGTCGAGGTCTACGCCCCGGCGCAGATTCGAATCGAGAACGGCCGCACCCCGCGGATTCACTACGATGATCCTGCCGGACCCTATATCGCCATGCGCGTGCAGGAGCTATACGACACGAACCGCCTGCCGACGCTTTGCAATGGTGCTGTCCGCCTGAAGGCGCACATCCTCGCCCCCAGTCAGCGTCCGGTGCAGATTACCGATGATCTCGCCCGTTTCTGGGGGGAAAGCTACGCACAAGTGAAAAAGGATCTGCGCGGCCGTTACCCGAAACACGAATGGCGGTAAGGAGAATGCTTGTAGCTGGGGTCGGTGACCCCGGCCGCGCGTGGATTAGCAACCGGGAGAGAGGCTTCGCCATGCGCCTTCTCATGGGCACCGGGGTCACCGACCCCAGCTACAAGGGCTTACCCAGCTACAAGGGCTTACCCAGCTACAAGGGCTTTCCCAGTTGCAAGGGCGTTCTCACCGGATCAGGCCCCAGCGCGATGAGAGGGGCCAGTAGACCAGTGCCGCCGGACCGACCAGGTTGCGGGCGGGGACCGGTCCCCAAAAACGGCTGTCGGCACTGTTACGGGTGTTATCGCCGAGCGCGTAATACTCATCGAGGCCAAGTGACCTGCTTTTCAGCACGGAACCTAAGTCCTCGGCCAATTGGTAACCGCTGTAACCATCGCAAGCCGACGAGACTCGGTCGATACCACGCAATCCGGTTATCGTATGGTTATCGATGACCAGATGCGGCGGGTTGATCGAGATTGTCTCGCCAGGCAGGCCGCACATGCGCTTGATGTAATGCGTCCCCTGCACCAAGCCTGAAATGCCGTCGGTCTTGAATACCATGACCTCGTCACGACGGGGTTTACGGAAGTTCCAGATCACCTTGTTGACAAACAGATGATCGCCACTGTGACGGACACCGGCCCAGAGGATCTCTCCATTTCTAACTTCGCGCGACGCATAGAAATGCGGATTGCCGAACCCATTCCCATCACTCAACGCATCCTTTGGGATCTTGTGACGCTTGCCGCCGATATAGAAGAGGACCACCGACGGATCCGTCTGGCTCATCAGCGCCTGCCCGAGCCGTCCGCTTGCCGTTGCTCGGCGGACCGAATACCAGTCGCCGGTGACAGCGAACTTGATGAGCTTAAGCGGATATCGATCCAGCACCGAAGGGCTAGCCACCTCCTCGGACGTGATGCCGTAGAGGGTCGGCTGCATCGAGCCGGTCGGGATCTTGAACGGCTGGATGAAATAGGCGCGCAGCCCCATCGCGACCACGACCGCCACCACCGCGACCTCGAAGTTCTCACGGAACGCGCCGCCGCGCAAGGGATGCTTCGCCGTCGCGCTCTCAAGGCAGGTCGTCAGCGACGCCATGCGATCCGGCAGCACATTCACATCGCGCGATTTCAGGGCGTCGGACAGGGCTACGGTCGCCGTCTTGATGCGTCCGACAACCACTTCGCCCAGCAGATCGCCGCGCATGTTCTCCAGATGCAGCGCGTGATGGATCAGTGCCTTCGCCTCTTTCCTGCATCTGCGTCTCTCGAAGAAATTCATAACGTTAGTTCCCCGTCTTGAGTACCGAGATAAAGGCCGCCTGCGGCACGTTGACCTTGCCGAACTGCTTCATGCGTTTCTTGCCCGCCTTCTGCTTCTCCAGCAGCTTGCGCTTGCGCGTCACATCGCCGCCGTAGAGCTTGGCCGTGACATCTTTTCGGAACGCGCGGATCGTCTCGCGGGCGATGACGGTGCGTCCGAGCACCGCCTGCACCGGGATCGCGAACATGTGCGGCGGAATGGCCTCGCTCAAGGCCTTGCAGATCTGCCGCCCGCGTTCAATCGCCTTGTCGCGATGCACCATCGTGGCGAAGGCATCGACCGGTTCCCCGTTCAGCAGGATCTCGAGCTTCACGATCGGGCTGACCTGGAAACCCGAATTCTCGTAATCCATGGAGGCATATCCGCGCGTGGCGCTTTTCAGGTTATCATGGAAATCCATCAGGATCTCGTTCAGCGGCATGGTGCAGGTCAGCATGACGCGGGTTCCGTCGATGGAGTCCGTCTTGGTGACTTCACCGCGCCGGTCCATGATCAACCTCAGCAGGTCGCCGATGTTCTCGTTCAGGCAGATAATGAACGCACTGATCATCGGCTCCTCGATCGACTCGATGCGCGTGGGATCCGGCAGGAACACGGGGTTGTCGATCTCCATCGTCTTGCCATCGCGCTGCTTGATCTTGTAGACCACACCGGGATGCGTGCTGATGATATCCAGGTCGAACTCACGCCGCAGGCGTTCCTGGATCACCTCCATGTGGAGCAACCCCAGGAACCCGCAGCGGAACCCGAACCCGAGTGCGGTGGAGCTTTCCGGATGGAACGTAAACGCCGAATCGTTAAGGCTCAGTTTCTCAATGCTTGAGCGGCACTTCTCGAAATCCGCCGTGTCCACGGGATAAATACCGCTAAAGACCATCGGTTTGACCGCCGAGAACCCCGGAAGGGATTCGGAGGCCGGATTCTTGTCGGAGGTAACCGTGTCGCCGATCTGGATATCGGAGGGTGTCTTGAGCGTGCCGATCAGGTAACCCACCTGCCCGGCGGTCAATTGCTTGCGTGGAATCGGCTTCGGCGAGAAGATCCCGACCTCCTTTAGCTGGGTGGTAATGCCCGTGGCCATCAGGCGAACATTGTCGCCCACCGTCAGGGTGCCATCGACGACGCGCACATAAGTGACCACACCGCGATAGGCATCATAGATGGAATCGAAAACCAGCGCACGCGGCGGCGCCTTATCCGTCAGATCGGTTTTCGGCGGCGGCACTTTCCTGATGACCATCTCCAGCACATCGCGCACCCCCTTGCCGGTCTTGGCACTGACGTGCAGATTGTCGCTGGTATCGATCCCCAGGATATCCTCGATCTGCTTGCAGACCGTCAGCACATCGGCATTCGGCAGATCGACCTTGTTAAGCACGGGGATGATCTCAAGTCCCCTGTTGATCGCCAGATAGGCATTGGCAACCGTCTGAGCCTCCACACCCTGGGCGGCATCGACCACCAGCACGGCACCCTCGCAGGCCGCCATACTGCGCGACACCTCGTAGGTGAAGTCCACGTGACCGGGGGTGTCGATCAGGTTGAATTCATAGACCTCGCCGTCATCCGCCTCATAGCGCATGGTTACCGGGTGCGACTTGATCGTGATGCCGCGCTCGCGCTCCAGGTCCATGTCGTCAAGCAACTGCTCGCGCATCAGGCGGTCCTCCACCGTGTGCGTCAATTCCAGCATCCGGTCCGCCAGCGTAGACTTGCCGTGGTCGATATGAGCAATGATACAGAAGTTCCGTGTGTGTGCAATGTCTGCCATATGTAAATTACCGTGAAGCGCCGCAGCTTTGGAAGGCCCCGGCTACGTTTGCCCTGAGTTTGCGGATTTCCGCCGCCATGTCACTGCTCGAATACAGGAAAGTCCCCGCCACGAAGGCATTCGCCCCCTGCTGCGAGCACTGGCGCGCGGTCTCGTGATTGATTCCACCATCGACCATGATCGTCAGATCCGTGCGACCAAGGCGTTCAGCCTCGTCGCGCACCGCCCGGATGGACGGCAGCGTCTGCTCCATGAACCGCTGCCCGCCGTATCCGGGGCGGACCGTCATCACCAGCACCTCCTCAACCTCCCCAAGCACGGGAAAAAGCATGGCCGGATCGGTATCGGGGTTGAGCGTGATTCCGGGCCGGGCCCCTAATTCCCGGATGCGATGGAGCGAGGCGACCACATCGCATTCGGCCTCGATATGGATCAGGACCGTATCCGCCCCGGCCTCGATGAACGCCTTGAGATACAGGTCGGGGCGCGAGAGCATCAGGTGGACGTTGAGCGGGATTCGAACATGACGGCGGGCCATGCCGACCACCGCCGGTCCCATGCTGATATTGGGCACGAAATGGCC
>JAIFLS010000143.1 GCA_020048935.1 bacterium
GAATTCTCTGATTTTGTTCATTGTCTTTCCTTTCTGCGGGTTTAACCGCGCCTTTTAACTATAGGACTGAAATTGAACTGAAACCCGAACGGGAGTGTATTAATCAGCCCCTTTATAGATAGGCGTGAAAGTAAACTGAAAACAAAGAAAGCACGGCAAAAGAGGCGGTATTATTGAGGAAAACAACGTTTAGTGGTTCAATCAACGTCTATAAACAGACCGACAGGAACACGCCCCAAGGCGGACCGATGCGGGATTGCTGCTGAACTATAGGGAATCGGGATTGGCACGAATCAGCGAGCGAGATACCCGGCGGATGTTGCCGGGGCTCTCGGTGCGTGGTCGTGGATCCGCGCGGGCCCCACGGCGTGGCTGCTGCAAGCTCTCTTCTCTGGCAAGGCTATCTGCGCCTTGGCGTGGCGGTTGCCTGCCTCATCACTTCACTGCGGACGCGAGTGTCCGCAGACTGGCCTTGTCCTCATCGGTGGCCGTGCCCGCGGCCAGCTTATCGACAAGGGCGGCAAGCTTTGCTGCCTGTTCCGCCGGGTCCGACTGGACGGTGGACCCGCCGGTGAGCACATCGGGCATGGCACCGGTAAGCGCGGCCCGGAACTGCTCCCGATCCGGCTTGAAATAGTGCGCCAGGACGATTTCTACGGTCTTGTGGCCGGTCACCCGGCGGACAAGTTCCATGGCGACACCGGCGGACAAGGCCAGTGTCACCCAGGTTGCCCGCAGTGTATGCCAGTCTCGAACGCTGGCATTCTTGCCGATCGCCCGAGTTGTCTGGGTTGCCTTGTTGATGGCGTTACGCGTGATCGGATCGGCGGGCGGTCGCTGGTACCGCCTGCCCGTGATCGCGGCCGCGTTGCGGACGTACTCTGAAACCGTTCCCAGGGGGATTCCGGTTTCCTTGGCAATGCGCTTGTAGCCCTTCCCCTCGAGGTGACGCTTAAACACGTCCAGAACGCGCCGCCGCCGTTCCCCGTCTGGAAGTTCCTTCTTGATCGCCGCAATGTCACCAGAGGAAAGCGGCGTGTTCTCCGGTGGCGCTGCGTTCATATCCGTTGCCGGAATCCCCGCCAGTGCCCGCGTGACCAGGCGTTTGAATCGCGTTGACAGTCCCGGCGCATTCGTGAGCAGCATCGTCCTTGCCTCCGGAAAGACGAACTCCCCCCGTTTGCTCTTTGGAATCGCATCGAGGACGAATCGCAACGGGGCAAAGATGGGGATCTCTACCGTCTCGCCCGTCTTGGAAGTTTTGACCGCCAGTACATTGGCGTTCATGTCGACCGCGTCCCACCGCAGATTGCAGACATCCCCCCGGCGCATTCCGGTACAGGCGGCGCATGTCACCAGCGGGTAAAGAAATGGATCGGCTCGGGCGGTGTCCAGGATGAGACGGAGTTCATCCGGGTTGAACGGCTTCCGGTGGATCGTGCCGGCCGGATCGCCGCCGCTGACCTTTGAGACCATCCGGGGGAATGGCGATACGCTCCCGGGCGGCAGCATCCGGGAGAAGGCGGACCGCAAGAGCCCGAATTGGTCCCGGCATGTCTTGCGCGTGTAGCGGCCCTGCAGCTCGGCCAGCCATGCGGCCGCATCATCCGCCGTGACCTCATGAAGATATGCGGCCTTGCGGTTGTGCTGGTGCATGAACACCGTGAAGGCAGTGAAGACGGCGGCGCATCCGTTCATATATGCCGCCGTTGTCGGTGTTGTCCTGGCGATTCGCTGCCAGCGGTCGGGGAGTTCATCAAGGCGGACGTACTCGACAGCCCGCCCCGTCTTGGACTCGATCAGCCGTTCGGTAAGGTGATCGGCTCGACCCTTGCGTCGCAGCTCCTCTACGTATGACTGCAGGGCGGCTTCGGCCTTGTGCCTGGTGGCCTCGAATGCGGCGTTGCCCGGATCGCGTAGACAACCGGACTCGGGCGGTTTCCCTGCCCAGGGGATGTTGAGATTGATTTCCCGCTCTTTGCCGTCCTCGTCAAACCTTCCGTACCAGTTAGGGCGATAGGTTTCCCCGCTCTTCTTAAGCCTCACATTGCTTTTTGCCATATCTGCCCCCCTTTTTGCAACCGTTTCAACAGCTATGATGCAGTATGACACAAACCAGCGGGACAAACAAGCAATTCCGGGACAAATGGCGGGACAACGTGCGCACAAAGTGAAAAGCGGGTATTGGTGATGCGTGGCCGTGGCCGTTCGGGGCACAAAAAAACCGCGTATTCATTGAAGAATCGCGGCCTTTTTGGATTGGCACCCCCAAGGGGAGTCGAACCCCTCTTCCCAGGATGAGAACCTGATGTCCTAACCGATAGACGATGGGGGCAGTGCCTTCCTGCGACAAAAGCGGTTCGGATTCTGTCTTATCGTGTTGTTGATGTCAATAAACAATTGATCCGGCTCGATTTGTTTAGTATTATGGGATGCGAGCTTGATGAAAGGCATTCCATGACCGCGACAAAACGAAAACTTCTTTATTCGCTGGTGGCGTTGCTATTTCTGCTTGTCTTCGCGCTGATCGGCTGGTTGGTGCATGTGCTTTTCGCGTTTAGGATCACCCCGCCAAAGCCAGTACCGGTGGCGGGGGTGCCCGTGCAGCGTTATGTGCCTGGGGCGGGGCCTTTGAGCGAGACGGTGATCTATGCCGAGGCACAACCTGAGATGTCGGGGCAGCGGACTGGCGAGGGCTCCCCAGGGGTGGCGGTCGCCGTTGATGCCGCCGGCCTTATCCCTTGTATTTGTGAAGGTGGCGGAGCGGAGCTTCGCCGTCGTGATGCCTTTAACAACCCGGTGACGCACCAGACGGTGTTCACCGCGACTCGTGCCGTGGTGACGCTGACCCTTCCACCCGATGCCCCGCGAGGCGAACAATGACAACGTTAGCAAAAGGGTTTCCAGCGAATATATCCGGTCGTCTTGCCGCAGCCGCTTTTGTTCTCCTCGGCGGGCTATGGTATGCCGCGAACGCCGCTGAACAGCGTACCCTCGAGATTGAACTGGCGGGTGCCAACG
Organism: bacterium; assembly: GCA_020048935.1. Lineage (GTDB taxonomy): Bacteria > Verrucomicrobiota > Kiritimatiellia > UBA8416 > UBA8416 > UBA8416. Next base: position 3,022 of record JAIFLS010000143.1, read on the forward strand.
GAGGCGGTCCGCCAATGACGCCGGATCAGGCAGTCCCTTCGAGTAGTTTCATGGACGGGGCGCGCCTCGGGTTTGATCAGGCCGGTTCGGTCTCGTCAGCTTCCCAGGCGGGCGTGTTCCGGCAGGTCTACCCCGGCATCGATCTGGCGTTATATGTTGATGAGCACCACATCGAGTATGTGTTCATGTTGGGCACGGGGGCGGATCCTTCCCTGATCCGGCTTAATCTTACCAATGTTCGGCTGGATTCGATTACAGCAGAGGGGCAGGTTGTCTTTGCGGGTGACGGGTTCGAGGTCTACCAGCAGGCGCCGGCGGCGTTCCGGATCGAGGCCGACGGGCGGCGGCGGCCGGTGGCGGCGAATCCGGTTCTCGGTGATGGCAGGAATGTGTCCTTCGCCATAGCGGAGGCTGACGATGAGCATGCCGGGGAGCTGAACGGCTCGCGCTTTAACGTCGTGCCGGCCTCAAGCGGTCTCGGCGGCCCGGATTACGACTTCTTCATGTCGCGCTTCGAGATCACCAACACGCAGTGGCTCAAATTCCTCAATGATGCGGAGTTGAATGCCAACAATCCGCGCGGCGAAAACGTCTACATCGACAAGGCTGGCAATGCCTGGATGAATCCGGCAATGCAGCCGGACCGCGACGAGCTTTTCCTGGTCAGTCATGTCGGGATCCGCTATGATCCTGCCAGAGCGCCCGGCGACCGTTATTCCCATTTCATGGACGAAAGTGGTCGGTGGCCCTATTCCGATCATCCCGCAGTAGGCATTTCCTGGTACGGCGCGGTCAAGTACTGTAACTGGCTGACGCTACAGGCTGGCAGAGGTCCGGATGAACGGTGTTATCGTGAAGGCACGAATACATCCGACTGGGCCCCGGTGACATCCACCAACTGGGCCAGCGGGTTCTTCACGGCGGCGGAGCGGCAGGCCTGGCTGGAGCGCAAGGGTTTTCGTCTGCCCATGTCGCGGCTTTACGATCCGGAGAGCGGCGCGCCAACCAATGCCTTCAACGAGTTCCTGAAGGCGGGGAGCTGGAACGGCACGACCAATGTGCCCTACGGCCATGGCCGAGATACGCTCGGCACGAATGACGCCAACGTGATCGACACGGCAACGAAACAGGGTTTCGAAACGCTACCGGTAGGCTATTTCAACGGTAATCATCCTCTCGCCAACGGCCGCACTCTGCGCAACGAGAACGGGTTCGGGATACATGATCTGACGGGCAATGCGGCGGAGTGGGCTAATGACCCCCCCCGCGCCGGGGTGGCGGATGCCCGATCACTGGCGGGAGGATCCTTTCGTGATCGACCGCGAGCGCTGTCCGATGATGTGATGGTTCCTCCTTCCGCCAGTGACGAAGCCAGCAGTTTCCGGCCGGTGACGACCTTCATGCCCGATTCGTGGACGCAGGTCAACATCCTGTTGTGTTTCCATGCCACCAATTCCCTGCCTACCGATTGGCGCGACCGTTTCAGTATCGGACCGGTGGGTGCTGACGCGGTCCCGCCTCCGACGTTGGAACCGTCCGGTCCGTCTGCTCCCGGCGATGGCGACGGGCTGATTCCCGGCGTGCCGCCGCCGGATCCGGTGCCGGCAGTGGCACTGCCGGGCATTATCTACCGCGATGCAAAGGCACCTGAACCCCCGCCTCCACCCCCGCCGGGTCCTGGCGGAGGCGGCGGTGGCTCCTTTGTCATTCCTACTCCTCCCCCTCCTCCGTTGCTTTACATCCTGGATGTCTACTCGCTCAGTCCCGACGGGGGGGTCGACATCTCGGTTTCCAGGGCGGACTATTTCGGACGGGGAGACGGCGAGACCGCCTTCAGCCGCCAGTACGTGTCCGGCAGCACGGTCACGCTGACCGCGCCTGCCACCATCGGTACCAGCGTCTTCCAGTACTGGTTGCGCAATGGCCAGCCATTCGAGACCTCGCCGACGATCACAGTCCAGATGCTCGGCGACCTGCAACTGACGGCGGTCTACCTCACGCCGGTGCCCCCGGTGCAGCGTACGCTGGTGGTGGACTCCTCGCCGGGGCGTAACGTACCGATGGTCCTCAGTCAGCCCGACAACAACGGCCTGCAGAATGGCAACACGCTCATGTCGAGGACCTACGACAACCGAACCCAGGTGACTGTTTCGGCCCCGGCTACCTTCAATGGGGAATCCTTCCAGGGGTGGTTGCGCAACGGGGTCCCGTTCTCGACCGACCCGACAGTCTCGGTTACCCTCCTGTCCGATATACGCCTGACCGCTCTCTACGGGCCGCCGCAGCCGCCTCAGCAGCGGCGTCTGACGGTCGCCTCAGCGAACCCCGATGCGGGTGTGCCGGTCAGTGTCGATGTGCCCGACATCAACGGGAGGCAGGGTGGTGAATCGACGTTTGACCGGCTCTATGATTATGGCCAGTCGGTTACCCTCACGGCACCGCCTGCCGCGCCCAACGGGAATACTTTTTCACACTGGCTGCGCAATGGCGTTGTGTTCTCCTATAATGAGACGGTCACGGTGACGATGAACAGCGATCTGGTCCTGACCGCCGTGTATGTATCGCCACCACCCGATGTGATCCTTACCGTCGGGTCCGTCAATCCGGATAGTGGCGTGGATATCGCCATCGGGACCGCCGACAACGATGGCAATGGCGACGGCACGACGACCTTCACTCGCCGTTATGACCAGGGGGCGACAACAACCGTCACGGCCCCTGCCACCGCGCCCAACGGCAATGTCTTCAACCGGTGGATTCTCAACGGCACACCGCTCTCGACCAACACCACCGTGAGCCTCATGCTGCTCGAGGATTCCGAGCTGATCGCTGTCTACCAGCCGCCGCCGACGCCGGTCGATATATGGACGCTGGATGTGCGTTCACAGAACCCCGGCAGCGGTGTCGGCATCTACGTGTCCGCTGCCGATACCAACGGCAACAGCAGCGGAAGCACGGCCTTCACCCGCTCCTACGAGGACGGAACGCCTGTCTCGCTGACGGCCCCGACCAACGCGCCGGGCGGGCAGGTCTTCTCGCACTGGCTGGTCGACGGCGTGCGCTACAGCGACAGCGAGACGATCAGCCTGTTCATGACCGGCAATCGGACGGTGACGGCGGTCTATGTCGATCCGGAGCCGCCCGTCCGCTATCTGTTGACCGTTCAATCGCAAAACCCGAACAGCGCGATTGTGGTCACGGTCGCGCCCTCCGATGTCAACGGCCAGCAGAATGGCACCACCACCTTCACCCGGCTGTATGAGGCAGGCGAGGTTGTCACCCTGACGGCTCGAAATCCCGCGTTCCCGGGGTCGTCAAATGTATTTCGGCAATGGCTGCTGGATGGTGTGCCGATCTCGACAAACGCCACGATCACCGTCACGATGCTGCGCGACACCGTCGTGACGGCGGTCTACGGCCCCGCAATCCCCGCGACGAATCACACCCTGCATGTCGAGTCGCTCAATCCAGACGGGGGCGTCCCGATTTCCATCTCTGTACCCGATCTGAATGGCGAGGGTAGCGGAAGCACGGACTTCGACCGGCTTTACAGTCATGGGACCAATGTTACCTTAGTCGCCCCTGCGGTTGCCCCTAACGGCAACCGCTTCGAAGGGTGGTTGCTCAATGGCGATCTATTCTCCACCAACACGACGCTTACGGTCTCCATGCTGGGCGACCTCACCCTGACTGCACTCTACGCCGAGCCGCCGATCGCGCGCACGCTGACCGTCAATTCGCAGAATCCGGCTAGCGGAGTGCCGGTCACGGTCAGCCAGCCTGACAACAACAGCAACCAGGACGGTTCCACATCCTTCCAGCGGATCTACGATGACGGCGAAACGGTGACGCTGACCGCCCCGCTGATCGCCCCCAACGGGCGGGATGTTTTCCTGCACTGGCTGCGTGATGGCGTTCCGGTCACGACGAGCAACGCGGTGGATGTCGCCCTCTATGCGGATGTGGAGATGACAGCGGTCTACATCCAGCCGTCTACATTCGACCTGACCGTCCGCTCCGACAACCCGGACCGTAACGTCACCGTTGCCATCGGGACTCCCGATGTGCTTGGACGCACCGACGGCAATACACTTTTCGTGCGCACCTACAATCCCGGCGAAAC
>JAIFLS010000139.1 GCA_020048935.1 bacterium
CGACTCCTGCATCTTGCGAATCGCGCCGTCCGGTGTATCCTGCTTGACTACAGAGCCACTGCAACCCGTGATTGTCGCCATCATCGCCACAGCTGCCAAAACGCTTACTCGCTTCATACCAATGACTCCCTTTTAAAAACCGTTCAGATATTCCGTTCTCAACAACAAGGGTACAAGACTGCCTGCGAACCGAACGACCGTCAAGCGTAAAGGCAAAAGCGCCAGCAATTCTCATTATGGCCTCAAACGGCGCGGAATGTCCGTCTAAAGGGCGTGTTGAACAATTTGGATACACAACACAACGGGAGGGACAGCGTCTCGCTGTCCGAACGCCCCTAACCACGCTGTTTTGAAGAAAGGCTTCGCCATGCACCTTCTCATGCGCAACGGACGCCGAGGACGGCGTCCCTCCCAACAACGGACGCCGAGGACGGCGTCCCTTCCGCCAGCAAGGGGTATTCAGTCTTCGGTCTGCAGTCTGTCGTCAACCCCAAAGTCATGGGAAGGCGTTAATCGCGCACGATCAGGCTGCCCCACCAGTCGGCGTTCGGCTTCCAGTCCGGATCGAGGAACCGGGCGTGCTTCTGCACTTGCTCGATATGGCGCAATCGTGCCGCGGCCTTTTCCGGATCGTATTCGGGATCCGGCACCGGGAGGCGGGCGCCGGTATCGCGCAGCCACTGGTCGAGTCGCGCCCGCAACGCCACCGCCAGCTCCGTTTGCACCGCGGCCTGATCGTGCTGCTCGCCCGGATCGTCTGCCAGATGGTAGAGCTCGTCGCGGCCATCTTCGTAGTAGTGGATCAGTTTCCAGGGGAAGCGCAGGATGATCGACGACGGCTCGCCGCCCTGGTTGCCGTAATGCGGATAATGCCAGAACAGGTCCCGCCCTGCCAGCTCCGGGTCCTCCTGTCCACGCAGCAGGGTCGCCAGGCTCAGGCCGTCAACCGTCTGTTCCGGCGGCAGCGGCACGCCCGCCAAGTCCAGGAACGTCGGGTAGAAGTCAATCCCGCTGACCGGCACCTCACAAGTGGTCCCGGCAGCAATCCGTCCCGGCCAGGCGATGTAGAACGGTTCGCGGATGCCCCCTTCCCACTGGCGCCCCTTGCCGCCGCGCAGCGGCAGCATCGACGAAGAATAGGCATCGCCGGATGAGACGCCGCCATTGTCGGAGGTGAAGCAGATGATCGTGTTATCAAGGAGGCCCTGCGCTTCGAGCGTATCCAGCACCATCCCCACGGCCTCGTCCATGGCCTCGATCATACCGGCGTAGACCGGGCAGTCCTGCACTTGGCGCACCGGCAAGTTACGGTCCATCTTGAAACGGTGATCCGGCACGCCCTGCTCAACCGCCTTGCTCCGGAATTTCGCCCAGCGCTCGCGGGTCGTCTCCAACGGGCTGTGGACGGAATAGAAGGCCAGAAAGGCGAGGAACGGTTCTTCCTTATTCGCGGTAATGAAGTCGGACGTCTCGCGCCCCAGGCGCAACGGCAGCGACTCACCGGGAGCCCCCGGCGGCAGGCGTGGATTCTCCCATGGAGAGAAATAGCCGCCTTGCGGCGAGCCCGCGCTCCATCCGCCCTTGTTGATCTCGAACCCGAAGTCCTCCGGCCAGGCCCCCTCTTCCCCGCAATGCCACTTGCCGGCGTAGAACGTGCGGTATCCCGAACGGCGCAGCGCCTCCGCGAAGGTGATCTCATTGGCACGCAGTCCGTGTTCGTAATCCGCTGGAAGAAGCTTGCTGCAGCGCCCTAGCCGACGCCAGTCCGTACCCGAAGGGGCACCGATGTAGTCGGTGATCCCATGGCGCGGCGGGACCTTCCCGGTCAGGATACTGGCGCGCGAGGGACTGCAGACCTGGCAAGTGGCGTATCCGCGCGTAAAGCGCATCCCCATACGAGCCAGACGGTCGAGATTGGGCGTCTCATAGTACGTACTGCCCTCGATCGCCAGATCGCGCCAACCGAAGTCATCCGCCAGGATAAAGACAATATTCGGCCTTTCCGCCATCGCTGGTTGCTCCATCATGCGCTTGCCCCCTGTTTTTCATGGCATCATTTAGTTTGGGAATGCTCGCACAACATCATGTTCTTATCAAATCTATTCAGCCATTCTCATTATGGCCTCAAAACGTGCAGGGAACAGGCTGAAGGGTGTGTTGATTCATTCTACGAACAGCGCGGGAGGGACACCGTCCTCGGCGTCCGTTACGCATGAGAAGGTGAATGGCGAAGCCTTTCTTGAAAAACAGCGTAGTTAGACGGGCGTTCGGACAGCGAGACGCTGTCCCTCCCGTTGTGTATCCAAATAAATCAACACGCCCTTCAGGCTGCCCGAGACCATAATGAGAATTACTGCCGGAGAATTGGGCGTGAGAATTGCACGTTGATTTATGAACCGCCTTCAGTCTAACATGTCTGATTATGGCTGTTTATCTATCTCACCGATCTGTGGCGGACTGGGCGGACACGCACACGTGGCGCGAGGCGGTATCGATCTGCCGCAGCGGCAGTGTCTGTGGCCTGAGGATCGAGGGTACCGTCGTACATGCAACGGTCACCGCTGCCGGCCATCCGGTCTACACACGGTTCGAGATCCAGCCCGACGGTACGGTCATCAGCCATTGCCCCTGCTACCAGAATCTGAAATACGACACCGTCTGCGCCCATGTCGTAGCCGCCGGCATGGCGGTCGCCGATCTGACGGAGGACCCGCGCCGCGAGCGGCGCCAGCGCATAGAAGCCCGTATCCGGCATGACACGCAAACCAGGACGAATCCGCACCCACGCCGCGAGACGGCACACGCGCCGGGTTCGCTGCCAGCCGCCGTGCGGCTCCGTGTCCCCGCCACCTGGCGTGCGGACTGGTTGTCCGGGGCGGTGACCGTTGCCGTCCGCATCGAGGTAGATGGCAAAAAGCACGTTCCTGAGCGTATCGCCCCCGAGCGTCTTCTCGCGTTCAGCCCGCGCGACACGTTCCTGTTATACGTACTGGAGGATTTCGCGCAAGGCCAGGCGTGCCCGTCCACCCTCGCCCTCGATGCCGAGGCTTTTTCGCAGTTGTTGACGGAAACCGCTGACGGAATGCTCTGGGTGGAGGGAGCCCACGAACCGCTCGTCCTATCATCGGACCCGGTGATCAGCGCGATATCCGTAACGCTCGACGAGGATTCGGGTGAACTGGAGATCAGCCATCATACGGAACCGGCGGGCGAAACCGTTTTTTCATCCGACCGCGGCACCTGGGTACTGGCTGAGAATCGCCTTTACCGTCTTGAGGCGGTCTTGCCGCCGGAACTGCGCGATGCATTGCACGGTCCCGTGCGAGTCCCACGCACTCGTGTTATTCGTTACCTGGGCAACGTATTGCCCCCGCTGGAAAACGACTTCATCCTTGATAACGCGGTTAACGCGGACCTCTTCCAGTTCACACCTGGCGAGCCCTCATTCCGTGTCCAGATTCAAGGCGTGGCTGACCGGGCCACGGTTTCACTTCAGGCGCTCTACGGCAGCATGTCTTTCGACACGGCAACCGCCCCCGCCCCCGCCGATGCCGCGCCCGTCGAAACCGAACCGCTGCATTACCTGACCCGGAACGCCGCCGCGGAACAGCGCGCGAGGAAACTGTTCCTGGCGGCGTTCGACGAGGACCCCGGTTCCGATGGCGCGATCTACCTGCACGGCCCCGATAACGTGCTCCACGCCATGACCGATATCGCCGCCGCCTTCAGGCGTTCCGGCTGGGAAGTCCGGTTCAGCGACAGTATCGCCAGCCTGGCACAGGACGCCTGCTGGGTAGCCCCCTGCATTGTCATCAGTACCGCCGGCGGGGCCGACGCCTATCGCCTTGACATGGAATACACCGATGAACACGGGACATCGGTCAATACCGATGCCGTCGAGACCGCCTTGCACAGCGGCCAGGCGATCATGTCGGATGCGGGACGCACCTTGCTTCTGGATGCCGCCGGGCTAAACGGCCTGGCCGCCGCCCTGGCCGAATGTATCGAATACAGGGACGGGACCGCCTTTGTCGCGCTGATCCATGCCGGATTCATCCGCTCGATCACCGCCGCCTTTTCAACCGCCAGGCTGGTCGCGCCTGATGTGTGGCTTGTCCATGCCGCCGCACAGCAGGATAAGACCGGCCTGCCCGCCGCGCCCGTCGAGGATGCCCTGTTCCGCCAGCTTCGCCCATACCAGCGTGAGGGCGTCAACTGGCTGTGCTTCCTGGACCACTCCTGCTACAGCGGCATCCTGGCCGATGAAATGGGGCTCGGCAAGACCGTGCAGGCCCTCGCCTGGATCCGGATCCGGCGCGACGCAGACCGGCGGGATGGAATCACACCATCCCCCGCCATGGTAGTCTGCCCGACCAGCCTGATCCACAACTGGGCACGTGAAGTCAGCCGTTTCACGCCCGATCTTTCCTGCCTGGTCGTCACCGGCAGCGCCCGCCACCGCAAGGCGGGCACACTCATGGAACACGACCTGGTGATCACATCCTACGCCCTGCTGCGGCGCGACATCAGCCATTACGACGACATCTGCTTCTCATCCGTCACCCTTGACGAGGCCCAGCACATCAAGAACCGAGCCACGCAGAACGCCGTTGCCGCCAAGCGCCTGAAAGGCCGGCGGCGGCTTGTACTGACCGGTACCCCGATCGAGAACAGCGTGAACGATCTCTGGTCGATCCTGGACTTCCTGATGCCGGGCTACCTCGGCACCCACACCAGCTTCCGCATCCGTTTCGAGCAGCCGATCACCACCGGAAGCCTAAATGCCGACCGGGCACTGGCGCGACTGCGCATGAAGATGGCGCCGTTCATGTTGCGACGCTTGAAACTCGAGGTCGCCGCCGACCTGCCCGACAAGGTCACGCAGATCGCCGGCTGTCCGATGCTACCAGCCCAGCGGCGTCTCTACAACAGGCTGCTCGCGCAGTATCACGACAGCCTGAGCGCCCTGGTCGATGAGCAGGGTTTCGAGCGGGCGCGCTTCTCGGTGTTCAGCGCCCTGCTGCGCCTGCGCCAGTGCTGCTGTCATCCGGCACTGCTCAAGAGTATTCCCGGAACGGCAGAAACCGAATCCGGGAAAATGGATCTGTTTTTCGAGTTGCTCGACGAAGCCATGGACGGCGGACACCGCGTCCTGGTCTTCAGCCAGTTCGTGCAGATGCTGCACATCCTGCGCGACGCGCTCAAGGCACGCGGGATCCCGTTCGCCTATCTCGACGGGTCCACGCGCGACCGGATGGCGCAGGTAGACGCATTCAACAACAATCCGGCAATCCCCGTCTTCCTCGTCAGCCTGAAAGCGGGCGGCAGCGGGCTGAATCTCACCGGGGCCAACGTGGTCATTCATTACGACCCCTGGTGGAATCCTGCCGTCGAGGACCAGGCGACCGACCGGACACACCGCATCGGGCAATCGCGAACCGTGTACAGCATCAAGCTGGTGACCGAGAACTCGATCGAGCAGAAAGTGATCGAACTCCAGCAGCGCAAACGCTCGATGATCAATGCCGCTTTCGGCACCGCCAGTGCCGCCGAGCCATCCCTGAGCTGGGAGGACGTCCGTGAACTGCTGAGCCCGGCGGAATGAGCCACGCTCGCGGCGCGAGCGGGCTACAGGGAATCGGTGAACGATAACGGCGACGAGAGCGGATTACGAGGGGCTTCAGTCTGCGGTCTGCAGTCTACAGTCTCTCTTCCCCGTCCCCGGGCTGCTCGCGCATGGCGGCGACGTCGTCCCAGAGCCGCTCGAGCGCGTAGAATTCACGCACCTCGGGGACGAAAAGATGCACGATGACGTTCACGTAGTCTAGAACCATCCAACCGCCTTCGGTTTCCCCGCTGCGGCGGTAGCAGGCGATTCCCTCCTGCTTGAGCCGATGCTGGACCTCCTCGTAAAGCGCCCGGATATGCGGGGTGCTCATGCCGGAGGCAATGATCGTGTAGTCCGTGACCGTGGACGTGCCGCGGACATCAATGATCGTGATATCCTGGGCCTTCTTGTCATCCAGGATGACCCGGATGCGCTCCACTAATGTTTCTGCGTCGATTGTTATAGCGTCGATGACCAACCTCCTGCGTTTCGATTGCTAGCGGTAGAGATGATGCTCCATGATAATCATTTCCACCGGCTGCGGGACAAGATAGCGTATATTGAGACCTTCGGCAACCCTATGCCGTATATCCGATGAAGAAATATCGATCTGCCGGACACGACAGACATTCGACAGTAGCCGGTCCGGCCAGGGAGACGGCAATTGAATGGCGTCCGGGGCCAGTCTTTGCAGATCAAATCCGGGGCGCGCGAAGACAATAAACGAACACCATGACAGCACGGTATCGATTTCCTTCCAGCCGTGCAGTTCCAGCAACGTATCGGCCCCGATCATGAAGAACAGCTCGGTCTGCGGATACCGCGAACGGATTTCGCGCAGCGAATCCACCGTGAACGATACGCCGCCGCGACGAAGCTCGATATCCAGCAGGTCAAAGCCCAGGTTATCCAGGATCGCCGCCTCCACCATGGCCTCGCGATGCATAGCGGAAGCCAGCATCCGCGGATCCTTGTGCGGCTGCACCGCGCAGGGCATGAACAGGACACGATCCAGATCGAACTGCTCCTGCGCGGTCTGCGCCAGCAGCAGGTGTCCCAGATGCACCGGATTAAACGACCCGCCAAAGATACCGAGCCGCTCCCGGCGACGGGGGCCAGCCGCGTTTGTCATAATCCCTCCTCTGAATTCGCGATCGCCTCCAGGCGGGCACGGTCCCGTATCCGGATCGTGCGTCCGTCAACTTCTGCCACCCCCGCCTGCTGCAGTTTGCGAAGTGTGCGGCTGAGGGTCTCGGGGATCGTGCCGAGCCGTGACGCCAGGACACCCTTGGACATGCCCAGTTCGAAGGTTTCGCGACCGGCTGCATCGGCCAGTCCCAGCAGGAAAGCCGAAAGCCGCGTGGATACGTCCTTCAAAGAAAGGTCATCGATCAGCCCCACGAAACGCCGTAGCCGCCGGGATAACACGGCCAGCATCTCCAGCAGGATTTCCGGATGCTGACGCGTAATCGCCAGGAAATCCGCCCGCGGCAGGTACAGCACCCGCGACGACACCGTCGCGTCCGCTGCCGCCGGATAGGTCGATCCCTCGAATACGGGAACCTCGCCACATACGTCACCCGCTTCATCGAACACATGCAGGATCTGCTGGCGGCCGTCCATGCCGGCACGGTAGACCGCCAACGCCCCCTTGACCAGCACGTAGAAACCCGACGCCTTCTGTTCCTGGTAGAACAGGGATTCACCGGCCTCGTAATCCTGGAGAATCGCGACCGAAGCAAGTGACTGCAGGCTCGCCTCGCTCACGCCGTTGAAGACCTCGGAGCCGCGCAACATCACGGTCTTCCCGGCTACACTATCCTTATTCGTCTTCATCGCTAGAACAGCTCCGGTGTTCTCAGGCTATTAGCAAAGGCGTGAAGCTCGTAACGATGGTAGAATTCCAGCAGGGAACGAACCGGTTCCGGGTTCCGCTGCAAGGTCCGCCAATCCGCCACACCGGGCAC
>JAIFLS010000206.1 GCA_020048935.1 bacterium
GATTGAAATGGTGGCATGAGGCGCGTTTTGGCATGTTTATTCACTGGGGTTTGTATGCCAGTCTTGCCGGCGAATGGAAAGGCAAGAAGACGACCGGTATCGGTGAGTGGATCATGCACGACATGCGTATTCCGATTGAGGACTACGAAAAGCTTGCCAAGGATTTCAATCCGGTAAAGTACACCCCCGATGTTTGGGCAGAGTTGGCCAAGCAGGCCGGGATGAAGTACCTGGTGATTACGGCGAAGCATCACGACGGGTTCTGCATGTTCGATTCGCCCAGCAATCCTTACAACATCGTAGCGCAGACGCCATTCAAGCGCGACCCGATGAAAGAGCTGGCTGCTGCGTGCAATAAGCGCGGCATAAAGATGTGCTTCTATTATTCGCAGGCAATCGCCCGCCTGAAGACTTTCAGAAGTATCTGGATGATATCGTGAAGCCCAACATCCGCGAACTGCTGTCGAACTATGGCCCGATCGGGTTGCTCTGGTTTGATACGCCGGTCGGCATCACGAAGGAACAGAGCGAGGATCTACGCGACTTCGTTCATGAATTGCAGCCGGAATGTCTTGTGAGCGGTCGTGTTGGGCACGGAGTTGGTGATTACGGCAGCCTTGGCGACAACGAGCATCCCGAAGGGAAGGTAAGCGGAGCGTGGGAGACGCCTGCCACGCTGAACGATACCTGGGGCTACATGCATGATGATCATCATTGGAAGTCCCTTGAGTATCTCCTTGATCTGCTTGTGAACTGCGCCTCCAAGGGTGTTAATTACCTGCTCAATGTCGGGCCGACGGCAGAGGGTGTGATCCCGCCGCCCAGTGTAGACTTGCTCAAGCAGCTTGGCGCCTGGCTTTCCCGCAACGGGGAGGCTATCTACGGGACAACGGCCAGCCCGTTTCCCGTAGATCCCAGATGGGGCCGGATAACCTGCAAGGGAAATACGCTTTACCTTCTTGTCAAGAGTTGGCCTGAAGCCGGAACGATCAGGCTTGTAGGGCTGCAGAATCGGATAAAAGAGGCTTATGTACTGGGGGCCGACAAGGCAATGGTCGGCGTGAAGCAAGAAGGGGATACGGTTTCCTTCTCCCTGCCGAGTGAGGCGCCTGAGAAACTCGTATCGGTGGTGGTTGTAATTATCGATGGTGTCCCGGATGTGGAGTCTATTATCATCCAGGAATCGGGTATATCCATCAGGCTACCGGTTCCCGCTGCCACGCTTTGCGGCAGCGCGAGCGTCAGCCGTAGCGGCCAGACTGAAGCATGGAAGGATTCCGGCAGCAAGGCAAACTGGACATTCCGGCTTCACACGCCTGGGGTATACGAGGTTTCTGCCATCACCTTTGGTCGAAAGCGAGCACCGCAGCGGTTCGGGAATCACGAGTTGCGGATCCGTGTGGCAGGGCAGGCCGTGTCGGGAACGGCAGGGGTCAAGGATCTGGATATGAGCGAGACGGCTCCGGGGCCGCAGAAGCCGCGAAGCGTGCTGGGCAAGGTTGTGTTCAAGACAGCGGGAGAATACGTTCTTGATGTGGTTGCCGAGCGGCTGGATCCGCAAGCCAGTGCCGGGCTTTCGCTTGTCGCTGTGGAATTGGCACCTGCCGGGTAAATGCCAAATGGAGAGTTCAATATGCTAAAACCTACAAGAATTGCAGTTTCTGTTTTACTGCTCGGCTTGGCTGTCCCGTTTTGTGCGTCAGCGAAGGATGGAATACCCGACCTCACCCAGGGTGGGGTCCGCGACAAGGCGCACGATTGGACCCTCGGGCCGACAGGTGCACGGGGGTGGATGTGGGGCAAGGACCTCGAAACCACGCAAGCGCGCCAGATCCTCGTGACCAAGGTGGAAAAGGGCTCGCCAGCCGACGGGATTCTCAACGAGGGTGACGTTATCCTGGGTGTGGGCGAGACCCTCTTTGACTCCGATGCGCGCAAGGTCTTCGCGCGCGCCATAACCGAGGCCGAGAAGACTGGGAATAAGGGCCGCTTGCAGCTTGTCCGCTGGCGTGCGGGTAAACAGGAGAATGTCGCCGTCACCATTCCGGTCCTCGGGACCTACAGCGCCACCGCGCCGTTCAACTGCCCCAAGACCGCCGGGATCGTCGATGCCGAATGCGCCTTCCTTCTCAAGCACGGCTTCGGTACAGGCCTGAGTGGCAATGTGAATGCACTTGGCGCCCTCGCCACGGGACGGTCGGAGTTTATGTCCATGCTCCGGGAGCACGCGCGGAAGGTGGGTCCGGCGGATCTCAAACTCAGCGTAACCTCGGGTGGCATGTCGGCGTGGGACTGGGGCTACTCGGGCCTCTTCCTGGCCGAGTACTACCTCGCGACGCGGGACAGGTCCGTCCTGCCGGCGCTCCGCGAGTACGCGATGAACATGGCCAGGGGTCAGAGTGGTGCCGGGGCCTGGGGACACGGCATGGCGTGGACGGCTCTTAATGGAGGCCAGCTTCACGGATCGCTGGGCGGCTATGGTGAAATGAACCAGCCCGGGCTGACGCCGCGATCGACCGGGCTGCACTATTCTTGCGCTTCTACGTCAACCGCGGTGCCATTCCCTACGGCGATCATGACCCATGGTACGACCACGACGACAACGGCAAGTGTTCCAGCGGGGCTGTGGTTTTCGATCTCCTTGGCGACAAGGAGGCGGCGACCTTCTTCTCACGGATGACGGTTGCGTCATGGAGTGTCCGGGAGGCTGGCCACACAGGAACTGCCGCGGCGGTCGCCTACCTGAATGAGTTGCGCTGGTTTCTGGACATGGAGCGCGATTGGAATGGCGGATCGCAATACCAGGGCGGCGCAGGCAGTGATGACAGTTTCGGGGGGTGGGACTGCACGGGTGCGCGGCTGCTGGCCAACAGTCTGCCTCTCAGGAAGCTGCGCATTACCGGCAAGGGCAATGGCGTAGCGGCCAGACTCACGGGCGCGGACCTTGAGGATGTGATCGAAACGGACCGGGGCCTGCAGTGGTCCACGCGGGAATCGCTGTACGCGGGCATGGATTCCGAAGAACTGTTCCGTCGGCTGGGTAACTGGTCGCCGATCGTGCGTCACAGGGCGGCGGCAGGATTGGCACTGGCGGCGAAGGACGATGCCGGCATCCTGCCACGCGTCATGACTCTGCTGGCCGGGGACAACCGGAATGCCCGTTACGGAGCCTGCATGACGCTTGAGCGCATGCGGGACCAGGCCGTGTCTGCGGTGCCCGCCCTGACGACGCTGTTGCCGAGCGAGGATCTTGAGCTGCGCATTCGGGTGATTCGTGCGCTCGCCGGCATTGGCGAGCCTGCCCGAACGGCGGTTCCCGACCTGCTGCGTCTGGCGCATAGAACGTTTGCCGACGATCCACGCGAGATCACACAGCGGCAAATCAGCGAGGCCCTTTTCGCGAAACATGGCGCAGGAGGCTCACGGGGGCTTCTCTCCGAGTCTCTGAATGGTGTGGACCTGGGGTTACTGTTCCCCGCGATAGAGAAGCTGCTACAGAACGAGAACGGACAGGTTCGTTCCAATACAGCCAATGTCTACAAACTCCTGACGTTCGAGCAAATCAAACCGATTCTGGCGTCGATTGTGCGCGCCAGCTCAGTGCCAGCGCCCAGCGGCACCATGTTCGCCGCCGGAGTAAGGGACGAAGGCCTGCGACTGCTGACCACCAACTGCGTGAAGGAGGGCATCCCCCTGCTGGTGCAATATGCGCGGAACCAGCAGCAGTGGGGTAGCCAGGATCGCATGGTGATGATTATGGGAATGCTGGAGCGTTACGGCGTTCACGCGAAACAGGCCCTTCCGGAGCTGAGGGAGCTCGCGACATGGTGCCGCAGCGAGGAGGATTTCCCGGAATGGGCCAGGCAGAAGAAACGCGAAGCCGTGGAGGCCGCGATCCAGCGCATTGAGGTATCAACAGAGGCCCCCGCCTTGATCAACCTACCGGCACCAACACCATAATGGTCCTATCTTGTTCATGGGGGGTAGATCGGTTCCTCCGCGCCTTACTGGGCTCCGGCCAGTCCGGCGGGGGAAAGACGGAAGGCGAAATCAGGGTTCCTGCCCGCGCGGACTTCGCGCCATATCCGGGGCGTGTCCTGCGCGTTCCATTCGCGATGAACGAATTCCGCCAGGAACCGCCTGGCACCGCCGGTCCGCAGTCTGGGCATCTGGGGCACGCGGGTGAACGGCGCGCTGTTCAGCACGATGCTGCGGCACCCGTCGCGGTGCAGAACCACCTGTTCGCGGTGTGCCGAGCGAAGTCGCGTCGAGGTACTGCTGCATAGGCCTTTCCCCGCACAGCCGCCCTGGAATCGGGACTGCGCGCAGGATTCGGAAATCATCATCGGCGGGTCCAGGTAGACCGGTACCGTGATCCGGTCCCCGAATACCTTCAATAGCGCGAGAATGTTGTCCATCCCGTCCTCGGGGGAGATGGTGATACCCCGGTATCCGTGATCCAGAAGCCAGGCGGCGGACTCCCGGTTGAGCGCATAAAGCGGCCATCCGGCGATGATGTCATCGGCGTCCGGTACGGTTGATTCCAGTATCTGTCTGCCACCCATGCCGGAGACTTCCCACCGGACGATTCCGAGTGCCGCGGCGTCGGAAACGGCCTGTCTCGTCTCGTCTGTCTCGTTGTCGCGCATGATCAGCGGCAACCCGACGCGTAGTCGCGCCACGCCGATCCGGGCGATCAGCGTCCCTAGCCGGTCCTTGACCTGCATACGGTTTCCCGTGTCCAGGCGGAAGATTACTTCATCCACGGATGCCAGATCGCTGTCGCTGAATCCGCTCAGGGTTTCCTCGCGATCAATCGCCACCACCCATTCCTCCCGCGCCGCGGGGCAGGCGTGGTGCTGCATCCGTTCCGGCGAAAACGAGTCAACCAGCGTCTCGCGGCGCGCGGCACGCTTCGCGGCCAGTTGGTCCGCCAGGGTGTCGGTCAGTTCCCGCCGCAACCTGTTCAGCAGGGAGGCGGGGGCAAACAGGGAATCGGGATTCTCGAACCGGATGTGTCCGGCAAGGAACGGGGTTTCCCCCAGTTTTGCAAACGCGTCCCGTGCGGCGCTCTCGCTGCGCGGCGGATCCTGGGCCGTGGTGAAAGCCCCCTTGATCTCGGCACCTCCCGCGGCCATTCCTGCCCCGGTCGCATCAAAGGCTTCCGCATCCGCAGTGATCCGGTCCGGAAAAACCCGTATGGTCGCATCCAGCCGGAATCGCAAGCGGAACGCGCTGGCGGCGGGGCGGGGGAAGGGGTACTCCCGTTTTGTCTTCTGGGATGAAGCGCAGTAGACCGGTGCGCCGGGAAGAAGGGGGGGGGGGGCGGGAGGAAGCGTGACTTCCACCATGGCCCCTTCATTCGTCTCGAAAACACTGAGGGCGGAACCATCCTTGCCGACCGTGTAGAGCGATTGCGCGGAGAATCCGAAGGGTTTGTCCTCTCCGTCCACATCAACCTGTATTCCGTCATGCCGTTCGATCGGACGGCAGGAGCTGAACCGTAGCCTGGACTCGCCAGCGGTCCGGCGTACGGAGATCACGTCGCCGACCCGGGCTCCCCGGTGTCCGACGGTCTGGTCATCGATCGTATCCAGTGATCGCCGCCCGCCGGAGAACAGGCTCGTCCAGGGGCGGCTGAACACGGTTTTGACATCCTCGGTGATGGCTTCCAGCTCTTCGGGTGCGGCACCCCCGTCGAGAATACGCCGGTAGAGCGCGGTCACGGTGGCTACATACAGCGGGCTTTTCTTGCGGCCTTCGATTTTCAGGCTGGCGACGCCGGCCTCGCGCAGTGCGCTGATCTGCTCAGGGAGCGCCAGATCTTTCATGGAGAATGCGAACAAGCCATCGGAATCCGGCTGGTGATCGGCCTTGAACCGGTCGCGGCACGGATAGGCGCAGCTTCCGCGGTTGCCGCTGCGGCCGCGCAGCAGCGAGGAATACAGGCACAGGCCGCTGTAGCTGTAGCAGAGCGCGCCGTGCACGAACGTCTCGATCTGGATTCCCGGCACCGACGCGCAGGTTCGCAGGTCCGTAAGCGTCAGTTCGCGGGCTACGTTAACCCGCGTGAATCCCGCCTGCCGGGCACCGATCACGCCCTCCCGGCTGTGGATGGCCATCTGGGTGCTGGCGTGGAGCTCCAGGCCGGGTAGCGCGGCCTGGGCGATGCGGGCCAGACCCAGGTCCTGGACAATTACCGCGTCAGCGCCCGCGTCGGCGCAGTCCTGCAGCATGCCGGCCGCCTCGCCGGTCTCATCGTTCCGTACAAGGGTGTTGAGCGTGACATAAACGAGGCGGCGGGGTGTCAGGGAATGCGCGTATGCCGTGAACGCCTCTAGTTCGGGAAGCGTGAAGTTTTCCGCTTCCGCGCGCGCCGAGAACCGCCTCAGGCCCAGGTAAACCGCATCCGCGCCGAAATGCAGCGCTGCGTAGCCGGCGTCGGGACCACCCGCCGGGGCCAGCAGTTCAGGGGCGGGGCTTTTGTTCATGGTGCTTCATTCCTTAGGGATCCTTCCTGTACTTGATGTGGAAACGCATGGATTTGTGGATCGTCTTCCATCGTTTCTGCTCCGCGATCTTCATGTGGATATCGCTTTCGATCTGGTGGTGCCGGATCTCCTTGCGCTGGCGTAGATAGCTCTCATAGCGTTCACGGCAGAGTTCGCCAGTCGCCAGGGCTGCCTGCACCGCGCAACCCGGCTCCCCGGTGTGGGCGCAATCGTTGAACCGGCAGGATCCGGCCCACTCGGCGATCTCATCAAAAACCCGGTTCACGGTCGCCTCACCTGCCATAAGCTGCAATTCGCGCATTCCCGGAGTGTCGATCAGGACGGAACCGTTGGGGAGTGGGATCAGGTGCCGGGACGAGGTGGTATGGCGTCCGCGGCTGTCGCTCTCGCGCACGGCGGCTGTTCTTAACGTCTCGGTACCTAGAAGGGCATTGATGAGCGAGGACTTCCCGACGCCGGACGACCCCAGAAGCACGCCTGTCGTCCCGGGCTTGAGAAAGCCCCAGACTTCATCCAGGCCGCTCCGTTGCGTGGCGCTTGCCAGCAGCACGGGAATGCCATCGGCGATGCTCTCGGTCTCGTGCAGTACCCCGTCCAGGTCGGTGGCGCAGTCCGACTTGTTCAGGAGGATGACAGGGGTGGCGCCGGATTCATAGGCCAGCGTGATGTATCGTTCAATCCGGCGGGGGTTGAAGTTGTGATCCAGTCCGCTCACGAGAAAGGCCGTGTCGATATTCGCGGCGACAACCTGTTCTTCCGGCGTCCGCCCGGAGCCCTTGCGGATGAAGGTGGACAAGCGCGGCAGGACGGCATGGATCACGCATGTCGACCGCGCATCCGGCACCTGCTTTAGCACGACCCAGTCGCCAACCGCCGGGAAGTCGCTGCGAGCTTGTACCGTGTGCCTGAAAAGGCCGCTGACCTCTGCGGAGCGTTCGCCAGCCTCGGTGATGACCGTGTAGGCCCCGCAATGCTCGCGGCTGATCCGCGCAGCCACGGAACCGTCCGCTGCGTCGGAATGCCGGGAGAACGCATTTTGCCAGACCGGTGACCATCCCAGTTTATGCAGGTTCGATGGGCAATCGGGGCCGGGGGTTCCGTGACTGGCGCCGGTCTCGGCGGCTGCTATCGCGTTTTTATCGTGATCACAAATAAGACATCCCCTTGAACAGTCGTCGGCAGCCTATTTGGCCTCAGGCACTGCTTCGCCCCCCCCCTCGGGCGGTTTGCTCGCCGGGGTCATCACCTCGATCAATTTGGTTTCAAAAATTTTCCGTGCCTCACGTTGCCGTGCTAGAGACTCAGCCTCGCGGGGATCAACCTTCGTTTTTTTGCCTTTAGCCGCCTTGGCTTCCGCCGCCTTATCTTCCCGTTGTTTCTCGAAGCTGCGGCTGCATCTTTCGTCGGCCTGCTCCTTTTTGCTGAATGTTCCTACCTTCGTGTAGATCGGCAGCATCAGGGCTTTTTGAGGAAACGGCTTGCCTCGTGTCGATTCATCGCTTTGCCAGGCATCTTTGGCGAGATCCGCGGCTTTGGATGCGCATTTCGCCTGCTTCTGCTGCTCGGCAAGTACCTTCTGGAAGTCGGAGTCCGCCATCACCTCAAACTCGACGTCCTTGTCCCAGTTCTTGACTTTAACGACATGATAATTCTCGCCAGCCTGCGCCAGGCCCGTTACAGCCATTGCCATTACTCCCATCAGCAAACCCTGGATACGTTTCATATGAATATCTCCTTCTCTGTTGGTTCATACTGTAAATATGAACCGGACGGGAGTCAACCCATCACTTGAAGCACCCTAAGGTTAGGCTTGCCAGCCGGCCGGAACCGGCTTAGGCTCGGTCCCATGAAAAAAGTATTTCAGGGGAATCCGCTGGCTCGCGTGCTGTTCGTGACTGTTCGAATGCTCGTGCTGGTATACGTCGGCTTCTCGTTCTATCTGGCTTTCTTCCAGCGGCGGATGCTGTACTACCCGACGCGGGCGGGCGAGACGGAACTGACCCCGTTGGCGGTCCGCAACGGACTGGTGCCATGGCGTAGCAGCCATGGCGGCTATATCGGCTGGCAGCCCGCGACCGAACCACCACGGGGGGCCGACATTCTGCTGGTATTCAATGGCAATGCCGGCTTTGCCCTGCATCGCACCTACCTGACCGATGGTTTCCGGCAACCCCTCGAGAAACCTGCCTTTCATGTTTTCCTGATGGAATACCCTGGCTATGGACCCCGCCCCGGTGACCCTTCGGAGAACGCCTTCAGGACCGCGGCCGCCGATGCCTTGGCGCAACTGCGCCAGGATCACCCCGGCAGCCGGATCTTCCTGGCCGGGGAATCCCTCGGCAGCGGCGTTGCCTGCTGGCTGGCCGGCGAACACCCGGACCAGATCGCGGGGCTTTTCCTGATTACCGCCTTCAACCGTTTGGTCGATGTGGCGCGTCACCATTACCCGATCCTGCCCGTGGCGCTCCTCCTGCGCGATCGCTTTGAGTCCAGCCAGGCGTTGACGCGGTATCACGGGCCTGTCGGGATCCTGCTGGCGGGCGATGATCGCGTCATTCCGCCAGGGTTCGGGAAGCGGCTCTACGAGGACTACCAGGGGCCCAGGCAATTGTGGATACAGGATGGCAGCGGCCACAACACCCTTGATTACGGTATATCCGAGCCCTGGTGGTCCGAGGCGACCGCATTCCTGCTGGCGCATGCCCCGCCGAAGCCCGAGTGACCATAAAGCCTCAGCCCGCCGGTTCCTGGCGGCTTAGGCAGTGGAAGCTGCCGAGGCCCTGTATGATGTCGTAGGCGTCGATGCCGACGACCGGGCGGTCGAAGCAGCCTTGCAGGATCGCCTGCGCCTCGGCATCGCGCTTGCAGCGGAACGTCGGCATGATCACGGCGGCATTGCAGATGTAGAAGTTGGCATAGGAGGCCGGCAGGCGCTCGCCGCCGTGGAAGACCGGCTCCGGCATCGGCAGCTCCACGATCTCCAGCGGCACGTTCCCCGCCAGCCGGACGCCGCGCAGGACCTCGAGGTTGTGCCGCAGCGGCGCGAAGTTGACATCGGCCGGATCGGTCTCGACCGCGGTG
>JAIFLS010000049.1 GCA_020048935.1 bacterium
GCCAACAATGTAATGATTGCCGGAGATCCGGTTCAACTTGCGATTCTTCTAAGCAAATGAATATGAGAATCCCATCACTAGTCCTTGCCTCGATCGTATCCTCCGCACCGGCCGCGACGCCCCCAAAAGCATTCGGCCCGGTGCCCACCGAACGCCAGATGCGCTGGCATGAACTGGAATTCTATGCGTTCGTCCACTTCACCGTGAACACATTCACGGATCGCGAGTGGGGTTTCGGCGATGAGAATCCGGTGATCTTCAACCCCACGGCGTTCGACGCCGACCAGATCGCCGCCGCCGCCAAGGCCGGCGGAATGAGAGGACTCATCTTCGTGGCCAAGCACCATGACGGTCTCTGCCTGTGGCCTACCAAAAGCACCCCCCACAATATCACCAAAACGCCCTACAAGAACGGCAAGGTCGACATGGTGAAGGAAATGGCCGAAGCCTGCGAGAAAGCGGGTATCAAATTCGGCGTCTATGTTTCCCCATGGGATCGCAATCATGCCGAATACGGCAGCCCCGGCTATGTCACCGCTTTCCACCAGCAGATCGACGAAGTAACCGCGAATTACGGCCCGATTTTCGAAATGTGGTTTGATGGAGCCCAGGGCGGCGACGGCTATTACGGCGGCAAGCGCGATAGCCGGACAATCAACTATAACACCTACTACGGCTGGAAGGAAGTCCATGCCATCATCCGTAAGAACCAACCGGACTGCGCCATCTGGAGTGGGCAATACGAAGAGGGTGGCCGCAGCTACTATGGCGATTGCCGCTGGGGTGGCTCCGAGGCGGGAGATGTGAAAGACCCTTGTTGGCCCGTCGTCGCCCCCGGAAAAGAACCGATGGCTCCGTCCGAATTGACCCAAGGTGAGCTTACCGAGGCTGCTTGGTGCCCGGCCGAAGGCGATACTTCCATCCGGCCCGCCTGGTTCTGGCATGAGAAGGATAACAGCAAGGTCAAGTCACCTGAGAAATTGATGGATGTCTATCTTTCATGCGTAGGCCGCGGAGCCAATCTCATCCTGAACCTCCCACCGGACCGCCGGGGCCATATCCATGAAAACGATGTCTCAAGCATTGCGGAATTCGGCAAGCACCTGCAGGCCACCTTCGCCACCCGCCTCGAACAAGGAGCGACCTGCGCCGCATCCAACACCCGCGGCAATGACGCATCCTATGGACCCGCAAACCTCCTCGATGCGGATCAGTGGAGCGCCTGGATCACCGATGATGATGTGCTGACTCCCGAGGTGACATTCACTCTACCAGAAGCAAAGACCTTCAATCTGATCCGTCTCCGGGAAGATATCCGTCTCGGCCAGCGCATCGAAGGCGTGGCGGTGGACGCCATCGTGGATGGCACGTGGACGGAACTCGCCACCGCGTCCAATGTCGGGGCCATTCGCCTGCTGCGGGTGCCGCAGACGACTGCCACCCAGGTCCGCGTGCGCATCACGAAATCCGCCGCGTGCCCGGCGCTTTCCGATTTCGGACTGTTCCTGGAACCCAAGTTCGAGACTTGGATTCCGCCGATTGGCACCGCCCCCAAAGTGGCGGACGCCGTCAAGGCCAAGGCCGGATGGAAAGTGGTCTCGGCCTCGTTCGGCGATGCAAATGCAGCCGTCGACGGCAACCCCGCCACCTTCTGGAACACCCATCCCGACGGAAAGGAACACACGCTTCCGCAGGAGTTCGTCGTCGACATGGGATCCGAGAAGACCCTCAAGGGATTCACCTACCTGCCGCGCCAGGACAAGATCATGCACGGCATGGTTGACCAATACACCTTTCAAATATCCGTTGACGGAAACACCTGGATCACCGCTGCTGAAGGCGAATTCGGCAACCTGCGCGCCAACCCGATTGAACAGTCCATTTCCTTCGCCCCGGCCAAGGCCCGTTACTTCAAATTTATCGCCCGCCATTGCCTCGAAATGAACCACGCCATCGTTGCCGAGATCGGCGTAATCGAGTGAGCTACCCGCGCCCGTCTTATATTAATGCACAAAAACAAGGCAGGCTATCATATGATTTATCAGGGATGTTCTAGATAACCAATTGGTGGAAAAGGAATTATGCGGTAATTGACGCACGCAGGAGTGTGGAGCAGGATGCAGGCATGGCAATAGTAGGGCGAATTTAGGAACTGTCAAAAATTGAATGAAAACAGATGAAAGCCGTTTTTGGGTGTGTGTGAGTGTGAGTATGTGAGGTTTTCGTACTCGTAATCGTGCTCGTAATCGTAATCATTTCACGGAAGCGATTATGATTATGATCAGGATTATGATTATGAGTGTTGTGAGATGGCACAGTGGTGCCAATGCTTTTGGGCGAGAGCCCGTTGTTCTTTGACAACTGAGTTTTGATTGATCAAGCCGCCTTGCGGAGCATCTCTATCCACATCTTTGGATAGAGCGTTTCGCCTTGGAGGCATTGTAGCGGCACAGGCGGCGAGGCCTTCAGTCGTCCGTGTGGACGCATGTGGTTGTAGAAAGCGACGAAGAGGGTGGTGAGGGCCACGACGCCGTCGAAGTTCTTGAAGCCAGCCCGTGGGCGGGTATGGAACTTGTAGGTACGGTTGAGCCGTTCGACCAGTTGCTTGAAGGGGCGGAACTCTTCGCTTTCGGGGTCGAGGTTCTGCAGGCCGATGACGGTGCGCTTTGTCAGCACGCTTTGCCTGTCATGCTCAAGGGCTGCGTTGTTGTAGGCGACGACGGCGCTGTCGTAGGAAGGCAAGCCGTCGGTGACCAGTTCTGCGTTGTCGCATCTGGGGTTGTCCGGCGGGCCATAAGTGCTGTTAAGCAAGGAGAGCGCCGGTTGGGCACCCCGTGTGCTCGACAGGTTGTATCCGCAGATGGCGCTGCGGCTTCTGGAGATGATGAACCAGGTGTAGTGGGTAATGCCCTCGATGGTGATGTAGGTCTCGTCGGCGGCACATGGACCGTCGGGCACGGGAAGGCTGGCATCGGTGAAGCCGCTCAGTTGACAGGCGGCGGCATTGATGTAGTTGATGACCGTCTGGTGCGAGATCGATATGCCGTAGAGGCGCCTGAGTGCCTCGGCAGACATGCGGGCGCTTAGCCCGAAGCTGACTGCGAAAGTCAGGCAGAGGCCGACAGTATGCAGGTTGTTATGGATACGGTTGAGGTCAACGGGAGTTTGCTGAGGGCGCGCCACGACCAGATCCTCGGAGGCGAAGTGATACTCCCTGAAAAGGTAGTGGAGCTTGAACTGGCTGGTATTGCCGCCGGCGCGCATGTCGCGTTCCTCGGGCGTAAGTGCCGCCAGGTTGCGCGCATAGAACGGGCAGTGGTTGTTCGGGCACTTATAGGCCGTGCAGAGACCATCCTCCTTCCAGTGGTAGAGAGCCCCGCCGCAATGCGGACACCAGTAGCAGGCTTTGCTTTCGCGTCGTGGCCGATCGGTTGGTGAGGTCCTGTTGCAGACTTTGCAGAGCACCTGCGAGGATAGCTTCCCATTGTTCAGGTACAGGTAGCGGGCCGGGGCGTTGCAGTGCTGGCAACGGCACCTCGCGGGCGGGGCCGCCGTACCAGCCCGTCGTCGCACGATGGTGATCCGGCAGCCGTGCTGCGCCTCGTGTTGCTCTTGAATCTGCTGCCAGTCGGGAACGTCGGTCTTTGTGGTTGGCGCCTGCGTGAGTGGCAGCGTCGGATCGACGCGGAACTGCCGGTAATGCGGCGGTCGCTCCTCGGCGGGCTTCAGCTCCATGTGCCGCGAGCCGGTAAGTACCTCCTGGAGGATCGGAACGACCGAAGCCAGATCATTGAATGTCAGATGCCGGCAAAACCAGCGGACGAGTGTTAACAGATTATTTCTCACGTAGGGTCCTCCTTGTTCTGCACTGTAAGGGGTAAGGGGCAGGGAGTGATCCTACACTATCAATCAAGACTCAGGCTAAACTGCATGCAGGAGATCTGCTTCGCAGTTCCGGCACAAACGCCTTCCGGTGAATACACCCGAAGGCGTTTGCACCGGCTTATACAGCCCGTTCCTTTAAGGGAATGGGGGAGAGAAAACGGGGGAGAAAGCCTTTAATAGACTTATCCCGTTGCAATAGAATGGTTTATATAGAAAACGTTCTGTCAACTTTTGACAGAACGCGAATTTATCAATGTGCGTTATTAGGAAAATAGAGTGGGGCGATATCGGTCGAAACGTGGGCAAGCAATCAGAACGTGCGTGAATTAAGCCATATAATGCTGATGATGAATATTATTCCTGGAACGTCCCCGATATCCTTTTAATAAAAACGCCGTTAAAGCTTAAAGGTGATAATCAAATGCAATTCAGAACACTTGTTTGTTTGTTGTCGCTTCCCGCGCTGGTACTCTTCGGCGGAGAGCCCATGGTAACTTCATCTCCCGATGGAAAACTTGAGATCGCCCTGACCTGCGATGAGAAGGGGCAGTTGAGCTACACCTTCCGTGCCGATGGAGCCGAACTGATTAAAGCTTCCCGCGCGGGCTATGATCAGGGAGTGCTGAGCGGGACTGCACGACGCTCGGAAAACACCCTTTGGAAACCGATATGGGGCAAGCGTGCCGTTGTTCCTGAGCAGTATAACGAGTTGAAGCTGGATATGAACACCTATCAGTTGGTTGTCCGGGCTTATAACGACGGCGTGGCATTCCGAATCCTTGGCACAGGCTCCGGAGCAGTGGAATTCAACTTCGCGGGCGATTACACCGCATGGTATTATAACGGAGAGCAGCACAACATCGGTCCTGAAAAACTCTCTGCGAACACAGGCAGGCGTTTGCCGGTCATGACGATCCAGGTGAACAACGACAGTTATCTTGCAGTGCACGAGGCCTTTCTGGAGAAGGGCGAACCACTTGTCCTGGGATCCAAAAATGGTGAGACGAGGTTCTACTCGATCAGCAATCCATCAGAATCCTGGAAGGTGATCTTATTTGGCCGGTCGCCCGGTGCGCTCATCGACTCGCATCTGATTGAATTACTGAATCCGACCCCTGCGGCGGACATGGATTTTTCCTGGGTCAAACCCGGTGTCGCTGTCTGGGATTGGCGAATCAACGGGGCGAAAGTCCCCGGCTTCGACTATAAGATGTCGCTTCCCTCGTGGATTCGCATGGTGGATTTTGCCGCTGAGAATAAGATCGGATACCTTGTGCTTGACGCGGATTGGTATGGCAAGGAACATGAAAAGGAGTCGAATCCGACCGTTGGCGGTTATGCGGGTGATGCGCGAAAATTGATCCAGTACGCGAAAGATAAAGGGGTCGGCGTTTGGTTGTACTTGAATGACGTCGGAGGGCGGAACTATCCCATTGAGCTCACATTGAAGACCTATTCCTCATGGGGTGCTGCCGGTGTCAAATATGGCTATATGAAGGGGTCGCCCCAGGAAAAGAACGCCTGGACGCAGCAGATCACCGCGTTGTGCGCGAAAAATAAATTGCTCTGTGCTTTTCATGACGGACCGGTTCATCCTTACGGGCAGATGCGCACCTGGCCCAATGCAGTGACCCGCGAATATTGCCATTCACAGCTGGATGCGCACCGTGTCTTTGAGCCAAAGACTTTTGTGACCGCGGTTTATGTCAACATGGTGGCAGGTCCCCTGGATATGAACAACGGACTGGCTGATCTGACGCAGGCGGGGCGCGTGGATTGTCCCCAAAAGGTTCCCTCGACGCTGGCCGGCGAAGGCGCCCGGACGATCATAGTCTTTTCCGGAGCAACGGTTATTCCTGACATCCCTGAAAATTACCGCAAGCACCCCGAGATTCTGGAGTTCATAGCGGCACAGCAAATGCCCTGGCAAGAGAGCAAGACGCTAAGCGGCGTGATCGGCCAACACATTGTCATGGCGAGGCAGGCGAAAGACGGTGCCTGGCTGATCGGCGCAGCGACCAACGAAGATCCTCGTGAGCTGGATATTCCGCTCGCATTTCTTGGAGCGGGTGATTTTAATGCGCTGATCATTGAAGATGGCGCGGACTCGGATTACCGGACGCAGCGTGAAAGCTACAAGGTTTCCAGGAGCGCAGTAAAGGCGACGGACGTTATTCACGTCAAGCTCGCACCCGGCGGCGGAGCGTGCGTGCTGCTTAAAAAGAGATAAGCTCCCGCCCTCCAAAATAAGGAGAGTAGAATGAAAGCTAAAGATATTGTCTGTTTTATAAGCTTTATTTGTTTGTCTCTGTGTGTGCAGAGGGAACTGCTGGGAGCAACATCGCAATACGATCTTGTGTGGAACGATTCAATGCCAACTGACTTCTGGGACGGCGCATTTATTGGCGATGGATTGCAGGGTGGTCTCATCACTCAAGACCCATTGAATGCCCAAGGTATGAGAGTGCTTCTCAGTCACAACAATGCATATGCCAACTACGTTGTCCCTGACCCGCCAGTTAAAGTCGGGTGGCACGCTAACCAGAAAGTGTTTTGTGGAAATATCATGATCCACCCCAAAGGAACGCCGACGTCACGCAGTATGCGTATGAGTATAATGGATGGAGAAGTAACCGGCGGCTTTACAACTGATAAAGGTACGATCGCATGGAAGATTATCAGTGACCGGACGAATTTAGCTTTTGTTGCCGAACTTACCGGCACGGGTGGAGAAACAAATGCGGTTCTGGGTGCACGTGAAGAGTGGGGCGTCAATCCTGTCTTTTATCATAAGAATTTGAATCCAGCGAGCTATCCAGATCATGTTCCTCCAAGGCCGGAACTATCCAGCAGCGGAACAACAAATTTCATTAGCAACAGGATGAAAAAAGATGGAGCTCATGTCATTGCCTATAAGGTTCTCAGAGTCGGCACTAACAGGCAGATTCTCTTTCTCACAATAGGAGCTGCTGACGGTGCTGATACTAAAACCGCCGCCGCCAAGGCGCAGGCACAGGCCAGCTTAAGACTCAAGGCGGCGCTTTCCGAAGGATACGATGCCATTTGCGCGCGGCATCGCAAGTGGTGGAACGACTACATGCAGCTGAGCTCCATCACGATACCAG